>NZ_CALCYR010000181.1 GCF_937906425.1 uncultured Methanobrevibacter sp.
CAGTAATCTATTATTTTGCTTTTTAAACTTTTTTTCAATTTTGTTGTTTTTTCAGTAGATTGTTATTTTTGCTTTTTAAACTTTTTTTTACAAGTTTTGATTTTTCAGTAAACTATTATTAAAATAAAAAACATATACTTTAGTAAATAGAAATGTTTAGGTGCTGATTTTGAAAATTAAAAAAAGATACTTCTTAAAGAAAAAGAAAGTAAAGGAAATTAAAAAGGAATTGGGAGATTATGGGTCCTTTATAAATAATAAGGACACTCTTGAAATGCTTGAGGCTGAAGATGATGACTTTATCCTTGTAAATGGTGAACCTTACATTATAATGATAAATGACAAGCCATATCCAACAGTAAAGGCTGCACTGAGCCTTGATTTGGACAGTAAGGTTGTTGTAGTGGATATGGGAGCTGTCAGATTTGTAACTAAGGGTGCAGATATAATGAGTCCGGGCATTGTTGATGCAGATGAAAGCATTGTTGAGGATGACATTGTAATAATTGTTGAAGAGACTCATAACAAGCCATTGGCCATTGGAATAAGTTTAATCACTGGTCCTGAAATGGTTGAAAATGATGAGGGCAAGGCTATTAAAAACATTCATTATGTTGGAGATGCCATTTGGAATTTGGAATTATAGTTTTTTTTAAATAAAGTGATAATATGGTGGAATTAAGATTAGAGGCTGGAAATGTTAAAAATCCCAATGTTCATAAGATCGGCATAATTGCATTGGGTTCACATCTTGAAAATCATGGCCCTGCTTTACCTATTGATACTGATTCTAAGATAGCTTCATACATTGCATTTAAAGCAGCTATTGAAAGCGGGGCTAAATATTTGGGAATTATTTATCCTGCCCATGAGATTGAGGAGATTCATCATGGAATCCATGTTTCCCTGGAGGAATTGACCAATGAAATAATTAAAGTCTTGAAATCAGCGAAAAAATACTTGGGCATCAGCAGTGTCATTATTGTAAATGGTCATGGAGGTAATTTGCCTATTGTCACTTGCCTGTATGATATTGAGGAGCAAACTGATTTGCTCATTACCTTAAACAGCAAGATCATTGAGTCTGAAGGGCCTCATGGAGGTTCCGGTGAATTGTCAATGGCTAAATTCCTGGGCATCATTGATGAAAGTGAAGTTGAAAATCAGGACAATATTGAAAAATATGGTGAGGTTGGACTGTCTATGTTTAAGCAGGCACGTCTAAATGATCCCAATATTGAAGAGGGAGCTAAGGACATTGAGGAAAATGGAGTTTATGTTGATGAGGTTTATGGAGAGGAACTTTTAAAGTTAGCAGTAAATTCCGTTTTATTGGATGTTGAAAAGCAATTGGACTCTCATTATGGTTATTAACTTGACTTTTGATTAATTAAAAAAATTTTTCATTTTTTATATTATTTTTTTAATTTATTTTAAAAAATATATTATTTTTTCATATTTTTTTTAACTTATTTTAAAAAATTTTTTATTTTTCATATTCTTTTTTTAATTTATTTTAAAAATATGTCATTTTTTTAATAAAGATCCAATAATTTTTATTATTTTTTTATTTTATTCAATACGAATAATAGGATTTTTTCAAGTAAAATAGTTTTTAACAATAGTTTTTTTAATAAAATTATTTAAATTTCTTATTGTTTTTTCTATTATTGTTAATTTTCTTATTTTTTATTAAAAAATATACTTTTATTACAGCTATTTTAGAATTTTAAGTACAAACATTTATATACTATATGATTTATAATTAATAATAATATTAATTTGATTTTGCTATATGTTTATGTATTATTTTCATAATCTAGTTAAATTTTAAATATTGTTCACTGATTTAAGTAAATTTTTAATATTATATTTAAAAATTCCTCATTATTTTAAGTGATTTTAGTAAAATCCTATTAATTTTTAGATTTTTTTAGAAATTTTAGTTTGTATAAGAATATTGAGTCTTAAACATATTGTCTTTAATTTTTTTAAAAAAATTCATTATTTCAGTATGATATATTAAAAATAAAAGTAAATTCATAGTTTTTATTTTATAAAAACTTAGAATTTTTTATATAATAATCTAAAAATAGTTAAGTTTATATATTATACGAACATATTTATTATAGTATAGGTGATAATCATGAGCGGACAACAAAATGTTCAAAGACCACTTGACGCATTAGGAAAAGCAGTAAATTCTCCAGTTTTAATCAAACTCAAAGGAGAAAGAGAATTCAGAGGTATCTTAAAAAGTTTTGATTTACACATGAACTTAGTTCTTGATGATGCTGAAGAATTAGAAAAAGGAGAAGTATTAAGAAGATTAGGTACTGTTCTCATTAGAGGAGATAATATTGTATATATCTCTCCATAGAGACTTTTCTTAACTTTTTTCTATTTATTGTTTCTTTGTTGTTTTTTCTCAATGAAGATTATTTATTTTAATTACCTTATTTTATAATTAAATTAATTGTTTTCAATTAATTTTAATTATTATTTTTAAACTTTTTTTATAGGAATAGCTATTCTTATAAACATTTTATTATTATATTGTTATTAAAGAGAGGGAGGAGATAGAAGTGAAAGGAACTCCATCAATGGGTAAAAAGAATAAAAAGACCCATATTAGATGTAGAAGATGTGGTAAAAACTCTTACCATGTTCGTAAGAAAGTGTGTGCTTCTTGTGGATTCGGTAGATCCAGCAGAATAAGAAGATACAGTTGGCAAGCTAAAAAACCTACTACTCGCCAAAGATTAGTATAAGTAGGTTTTAATTAATATTTTTATTAATTTGCTTTTTTTAAATTTATATGGGATAATTGTGAATTATCTCATTAATAAATTATTTTTAACTATTTTTATATATTTTTATCATTTTTAACTATTTTTATCTATTTTTAACTATTTTATATCTTTTATCTATTTTTAAAAAGTTTTAACTTATGAAATTTTTTTTTTTTAAATGATTTATTTTATTTTTTTAGACCTTATAGTGTTTTAAATATTTATTTTATTTTTTTAGACCTTATAGTGTTTTCAATGATTTATTTTGTTTTTAAATCCTGATTTAGTTTTTTTTAATGTTATTTATAAAAAACTTAACTCAATAAATAAATTATATATATGATTAGTTTTAAAATAATTAATATATATGAAATTATTAAAATTTTAAATTTTAAAAATAAAAAAATTAAAATTGGTGATATTTATGACTGATGTAGTGCTTTTAACAGGTGCAGGCCAAATAGGAATGGCTATTGCAAGAAGAATAGCCTTCGGTAAAAAACTTGTTATAGGTGATAAGAATATAGAAAATGCCAAGGCAATCTCAAAGATCTTGACTGATGCTGGCTTTGATGTTGAAATTGCTGAATGTGACATTTCTTCAAGGGAATCCATTTTAAATTTAATTTCCTTTGCTCAGGAATTTGGAGAAATTGTTCATTTCATAAATGCAGCAGGGGTTTCTCCTTCACAGGCTCCAATTGAGGCTATTTTAAAAGTGGATCTTTATGGAACTGCTGTATTGTTGGAGGAAGTTGGTAAGGTAATTAAGGAAAATGGTACTGGATTAATCATATCCTCCCAATCAGGTCATAGGATGGAACAGTTAGGTGCTGAAATCGATGAACAATTGGCAACCACTCCAACTGAAGAGCTATTGGATTTAGAGATTTTACAAAAGGAGAATATCCGTGACACATTACATGCATATCAATTGGCGAAAAGGGCAAATGTAAAAAGGGTTATGTATGAAGCTTGCATTTGGGGAGAAAAGGGAGCTAGAATCAATTCCATATCCCCTGGAATAATCGTCACTCCATTGGCAATTGATGAATTTAATGGTCCAAGAGGAGATTTCTATAAAAACATGTTTGCAAACTGTCCTTCAGGTAGGCCTGGAACTGCTGATGAAGTGGCTGGTCTTGCAGAATTGATTTTAAATCCACAAGGAAGCTTTATTTCAGGTTCTGATTTCCTTATTGATGGTGGTGCAACAGCATCCTATTTCTATGGAAAATTAAGGCCTGAATAGGTATTTGGTTTATTTTTATTTTAAATTAATGTATGAATATGTATTTGATTTATTTTTATTTTAAAACAAGAATTGAATAAGATTGTTTATTTTTATGGAAATAAAGATTTAAAAATAAGAATTAATTAAAATATGAAATTAATAATTTATGCAAAATATAATATTTATTAAAAAATAGAATATAATTAACTTGGAGTTTTTAAAATGGCAAAAAGTTTAGTTTTATACTTTTCAAGAGCTGGAAACAATTACAGCAATGCTGGAATAAAACACATTGATATTGGAAATACTGAAGTTATTGCAAATTTCATTCAAGAGTTTACAGGTGCTGACA
Source organism: uncultured Methanobrevibacter sp. (assembly GCF_937906425.1). Classification (GTDB taxonomy): domain Archaea; phylum Methanobacteriota; class Methanobacteria; order Methanobacteriales; family Methanobacteriaceae; genus Methanobrevibacter. The sequence continues at coordinate 4,379 of NZ_CALCYR010000181.1, forward strand.
TGTTCAAGATGGAACCTTTAAATGAATATCCTGAAGACTATATGAAATGTACGGAAGTGGCACAGGATGAATTGAGGGATGATGCAAGACCTGAACTTAAGGATTACATTGAGGATATCAGTGAATATGACATTATTTACATTGGTTTTCCAAACTGGTGGAGTACCATGCCTATGCCAGTATGGACACAATTGGAAAAATTGGATTTTGCCGGTAAGACCATTAAGCCTTTTGTAACTCATGAAGGTAGCGGATTCGGCAGATCATTATCTGATTTGGCAGAATTATGTCCTGGAGCCAATATTGAAAATGGTTTATCCATTCAAGGAAGTTTTGTTGCTGATTCCAAATCCAAAGTTGAATCTTGGGTAGAATAAACTTATTCTATCCCTTTTTTTATTGAATGTAATTATAACAGTGTTATATTTTTATTTTATGAGAAATCATTATTCTAGTTTACAAAAAACAAAAAACATAATTTTTTTAAATAAATAACAAAATTATTGGTTTTTTTTAATTAAAACAAAACATTATTGGTTTTTTAAATAAAAAACAATTAATTTATTCAAAATCTAAAATAACTTCATTTAATTGATTTTTAATCTCTTTAAGAAGTTTAACGTCTTTTCCTGTTTTGTCTAAAATTAAGCCAAGGATCTTTTCAGCCTCTGTCTGCTTATAGTTTGGGTCAAGTTCCTCACTAACACTGTCCCAAAACTCCACAGCCCAATTTTTCTTTCCATCATAAACTTGATCAATCAATGTTAATTTTCCATTTTTTAACCTGAATAAACGAAAGTCCTGTTTAGGCTTGGATTTTTTTCCTTCCTTATTGCAATCAAGATATAATCCATCAGAATATTCTGTTTTATAATCTCCTGATTTGACAAATTCTCCAACAAGGGAGTATCCATTCAGGACACTTTTGTCTAAACCGGTTACAGTCTTTAACCAGCCTCCGGTATATCTGAAATTAATTGAAGGATCAATATTAGTTATTTCTTCACACCAATTTAGAAGCATAAAAACTCTCCTTTTTAGTTGATTTCTTTTAATTTTATTAAAATTTATAATTTAAATTGCCTAAAGCTATTCAATAAAATCTTCTAAGAGTCTTTAATGAATAAGTTTAAATATTCTATAAAATCTTCTAAGAGTCTTTTAATGGATAAATTTAAAGCTATTTAATTATATTCTTTTAAAAAGGGATTAAAAATATTTCAACTTGTAGAATCGGAAAATAATTAGTATTATAAGTAAAATCTTGATTTATATTTAATGTTCTCAATTTATTGATTTTACTTAATTCTTAAAGATAATCAATTTATCAAATATTTAAAAAATTAAATACGCCTTGATTTAATTAACTTTAATGAGTTTAATTATTTCAATAATTCAAGAATAAAAAATAATTTATCAATATTTAACCTTTAATAAAAATTATTTAAAAATTCTAATTGTAATTAAGAATATGAAATTTAATATATAAAGAATTAGTGCGAGAGCATTTGAAAACTAATATTTTTTTTCATGTCGTTTAGAATTTTTTTTAATTTATTTCTATTTTTTAATTTTTTTCTATTTTTTTATAGTTCTTTTTGAATTTTTTTAATTAATTCTATTTTTTATATTCACATTCCTTTTTAGGAAATTTTATAAACATTTAATTACTAGTATTTATAAACTATAAATAAAGTATATTTTTATACATTGGTGGATGAGTAATGATTTAATATTAAATTGTTTTTTGATAATTTAATATTAAATTATTATTTTCTATTTTTAATAAATTCTAATTTCATTAGTTCTAATTGTTGAATTAATTATTAATTATCCTTTAATGGTTTAATAATTTAAAATTAATTTCTATTTTTTTAATTAATGATATGCATTTTGTTTTTTTTAATAAAATTCAGATTTATTAATTTCCACCTTAAAATTATTAAACGTGAGATAATGAAATTATTGGAAAAATTTAATATAAGTCCAAATGACAGTTTTTTATATGAAATGGCCTTTACCCATTCCTCATATAGTGCAAAATTTGAATTGGATTATGATTATGAAAGATTGGAATTTTTAGGAGATTCTGTTTTGAATATGCTAACTTCAGAATTCCTTCAAAACATGCATCCAGATTACAGTGAAGGTAAACTGACCAAGTTAAGGGCAAATTATGTTTGCCAAACCGCTCTCATCAACTATTCCCATGAGTTTGGATTGGACGAATGCATAAAGCTCAATCTTGAGGACAATGCATTAAGTGACAATGAGGTTATTTCAATAACTGCCGATGTTTTTGAATCATTCCTTGGAGCAATTTACCTTGATCAAGGTATTGAAAAGGCAAAGGAGTTCCTTACAGTTACAGTTTTCCCATATATAGAAAGCAAGACTGTCTTCTTCTTTGACTACAAGTCCAAAATAAAGGAGTATGGGGACGCTGAAAACATTGAGGTATCATATGAACTTATTGAGGAGCATGGAGCTCCCCACGACAAGACCTTTGTGATGAAGATTCTCATTGATGGAAAGGATTATGGCCATGGAGTTGGAAAAAGCAAGAAAGAGGCTGAACAGGTTGCTGCCTGTAAGGCAATAGAAACTCTCCACTTGGATGAATAGATTTTTCTTTCTTTTTTTTATTTAGTGTGATTTATATGAATGGTGAAAAAAAGTATTCCTGCATAGTTTTATCTGGAGGAATGAGTAGAAGAATGGGTCAGGATAAGGGATCTATGATTATTCAAAACAAACCTATGATTTTACACACACTTTTGAAACTAAACTATAAAATAAATGATGCTGTAATTGTTTTAAACAATAGTGAAAGGATATCCCTATATCAGGATTTATTGAATCAGTATTGTGATGGCGATCTTGAGGGATTTTTTGACTATAATCTAAGTTTTATTGAGGATGATGTTAAGGGAAAGGGTCCAATTTCAGGCATAATGACTGGACTAAAGAATATTGAAACTGATTATGCATTGATTCTTCCATGTGACTCACCTTTTATAAGTGTCGATTTCATTGAAACAATGTTTAATATTTTGGATGGTCAATTGGAGACAGATGAGAATTTGGATGCCATCATTCCATTCCACATCAAGTCAAATAAGGATAAGTTCAAGGATAAAAAAGAGTTTAATTTTGATAATGCAGAGGATATGCCCTTGGAGATGAAGATTCAAAACAGTGAACCCTTGCATTCCATTTACAGAAAGACCAATTTGATAAATATTGAAAAGCTGTTAAAAGAGGATAATTTGTATGTTAAGTCCTTTATAAGGTCTTTGGAAAATGTTTATTTTGCAGAAGTGGATAATAAGATTTTATTTGATGATGATTTTAAGAATCTAAACAGAAAAGAGGATATTCCTGAATTTTAGATTTCTTTAATTTCATATTTTATTTTTTTTCTTATTTTTTTTTGTTTAAAATTGTTTATTTTATCTTATAATTGTTTTAATATTGTTTAATTAATTTTATCTCTTTTTGACTGTTATTATAATCATTGGATTTTGAGATTCCATCTTCACTCCCTTATTTAACAGCTGTCCATTTGAAATATTTACCTGGGTGATTTTAGGATTGTATAAGAGATCTGATAGCTTGTTAACAGAATTTATAAAAAAGTCCATAATATTTGTTATGATAATGATTTTTCCCTTAGAATTAAGTTTTTCATGAATCCTCTCAAGGATTTCATCTATGTTTTCATCCTTAGGCTTCAATATTGCCAAATCAAAATTGTCTATTTCATCCAGACCATTCAATTCATCATCATTTATGAATTCCGCCTTGCCAATATTTCCAAATTTAGAGATATTTTTCTTGCTGAATTCAATGGCCATAGGATTTTTGTCTATGATTGTGACCTTTTTTGCAATATTTGAAAATTCAGAGGAAAGCTCTCCCACTCCTGAATTAATGTCTACAACTGTTTTATTTTCATTGATTTCTGATTTATAGAGTACTAAAGCCCTTATGTCCTCTTTAATAAATCCGCTTATGTCACAAGTTGTTAAAAAGTCATAATCATCTATCATTTTATCAGCTGTTATTTTTTTTAATTCTTTTTAATTTTTGGATTTTAATTATTTTTCAGAATTTATTTTTTTTTTAAAAATTCATTAGATTATAATTTTTTAGATTTTAATTTTTATTCTTTTTAATTTTTGGTTTTTAATTATTTTTCAGGATTTAATTTTTTTTTAAAAATTCATTAGATTATAATTTGTCTATTTTATTCTTTTTCCCATCTTTTAAACATTTCATTGTCTATTCCTAAAACGTCAAGGACTTTTCCAACAATGAAATTTGTAATGTCGCTTATGTCTTTAGGGTCGTGGTAAAATCCAGGCATTGCAGGCAGGATTATTCCACCTTCCCTTGAGATTTTAAGCATGTTTTCAAGATGAACGTCTCTAAGCGGAGTCTCTCTTGGTACAAGTACAATTTTCCTTCTTTCCTTAAGTGCAACATCTGCCACTCGGCTTATTGTATTTGATGCATATCCGTTTGCAATTGCAGATATTGTTTTCATTGAAGCGGGGATGATTATAAGTGAGTCAAACTTGAATGAACCACTGTTTACTGAAGAGTCTATTTCATTTGCTTCATAGTAATGATCTGCTAATGAGATTATGTCCTCTAGAGATGTATCAAGTTCATATTTTATTACTATTTTGGCCGCATCACTGATAAGCAAGCCTGTTTCAATGCCAAGTTGATGGAGTGCCTTCAGTAATTCCAGTCCATAAATTACTCCGCTGGCTCCTGTTATTGCTACAAGAATCATATTATCCTCAAAATATAGTTTTAATTTTATTGTGTCGTTTTAAAATGTTTTTTAATTCTTTTTATTGAAAAACTTAAAATTTATTATTTTTATAATTAATTTATAATTTTATTATTTTAATAATTTTTATTATTTTAAAATGTTTTTTTATTTTTAATTGTTTTTCTTTTAAAAATTAAAATTTA
>NZ_CALCYR010000182.1 GCF_937906425.1 uncultured Methanobrevibacter sp.
CGATAAAATTCAGATTAAAGTGTAACTGGCGCAGTACAACGGCTTCCGTTACACATTCTATTATGAAATCTGCAATGCAGAAACAGACGAAATCTGCTGTACGGGGACGACTTCCCTGTGTTTCATGACACCGGAAAACAAGCCAGTCCGGATGCAGAAAAAATATCCGCAGCTGCATGAAATCATGCTCCATACGCTGGAAGAAGATACAAACCTGAAAAATTTTTCATAAAATTGCACAAAAGCCTGATAACAACTAGTATAACCCGGCAAAAAAATCACTTTTCCGACATGGAAAAATCTCCTGTCTGTACAAAGTGTATCGATTAAGCACATAATCTTTGTCGAAAACGTCAATTGCAACAAAAGGCAAAATAAGGTATACTATTATTAAGAGATTTGATTGCTTGAATAATGCAGTCTTATTTTCAGCTTTCTCAAAAATGATTATTTGAAATATTAAAAGTGATTATTTTTTAATTTAAACTAATTTTAATTATTTTACAAAGACCTTACTATAAATAGTCAAAAAACTTATTGGAGAGGATATTTATGGCAAGACCTGACTGGATCATGTATTCGAATGAAGAAATTGAAGAATTTATTATTAAATTCAAAAGAGAAGGTAAAACTGCAAGTCAAATTGGTGTAATCTTAAGAGATCAATACGGTATTCCTAGCGTTAAGGAAGTAACCGGTGAAAAAATCACACAAATCTTAAAGAGAAATGACCAAGCTGACGAATACCCTGAAGATTTAATGAACTTAATCAGAAGGGCAGTAAACATCAGGGACCATTTGGAAGAAAACCCTAAGGACCTTCATGGTAAGAGAGGATTAACTATTATTGAATCCAGAATTCGTAGATTAGGTAAATACTACTCACAAAATGGTCAATTACCTGAAGGATGGAGATATGATCCAACAAAAGCAGCACTTCTCGTCAAATAAGCTTGCTGATGAACAGCATGCTTTGCTTGAAAGAGCGAGTGAAGCTTGTGATGTGCTTAAGAAGCATATCGAAAATGATGACATTATTAGATTAATTTCTCATAATGATGCTGACGGTTTATCCGCAGCAGGCATTATAGCTAATGCAATTAGGGAAGAAGGTGGACAATTCCATACAACCATTGTTCCGCGTCTTAAAGGGGATGTGATTCGTGACGTTTCCCGTGAAAAGTATGAATTATATGTCTTTTCAGATATGGGAAGCGCTTGCATTAAGCAATTGAACCGTCTTAAAGGTGATGTGATTGTTGCAGATCATCACCAGCCTAGCGAAGTCAAGCCAAAGGACAATCTGGTTCATGTTAACCCTCACCTTTTTGGTATTGACGGCAGTCGTCATATCAGCGGTGCAGGCTCTAGCTATTTGGTGGTTAGGGACATGGGCAAAAAGCATTTGGCTTATATGGCTCTTATTGGTGCTTTTGGTGACATGCAATGTCAAAATCGCTTTACTGGTGTAAATCAGTTAATACTAAAAGATGGTCAGGAATCAGGTAATCTGGAAGTTCATGAAGGTTTGAAAATTGTTTCAAAGGCACAGGAGCCATTGTTCAAATCCATTGCATATACCTTAAATCCGCCGCTGCCTGGATTGACAGGTAGTTTGGAAAACTCCCAAGAGCTCCTTGAAAAGATGGGTGTCTCTTATGGTATAAGCTTTATGGACTTGGAGGATGAGGAAAAGGATGTTGTTAAGGATGAGCTTGTAAAGGTAAATCCTGCAATATTTGGTGACGTTTATGCAGTTGCCAAGGAAAATCCTGTTCTGCGTGACTTGGAGGAATATTCAGCTATTCTTGACGCTTGTGGAAAGAATAAGGAGTATGGTTTGGCACTTAGCATTGTACTTGGAGAACGTGAAAATTCCTTGGATAAGGCACTTAAGCTTCAGAAGGAATATAGAAATGACCTTACAAAAGGATTTGATTGGATTTCCCGTGAAGGGGCAGTTCAATTGAATAGTATACAATATCTGTATAGTGAGGATAAGGTCTTGAAGGCACTTATGGGTACACTTGCAGGAGTTGGCATGTCTGCCAAGATTCTTAATGATGACAAGCCTGTCATTGGTTTAAGTAGACTTCATAAGGACATTAAGGTTTCCGGAAGGGCTACTAGGCCTATGGTCGAACGTGGAGTTAATTTAGGAAAAGCATTATCTGATGCTTCCTTAAACTTCGGAGGCCAAGGGGGAGGTCATGACATCGCAGCAGGTGCTATGATTCCATATGAGGCTAAGGATCAATTCTTACATTTGGTTGATGAAATTATTGAACATCAACTTTATGGCTAAGATTATTCTTAGCTTTTTATTTTTTTTAAACACAAAACTATTTTTAAATTTTAGACAATTTTTATTTATTTTTATTAATTTTTAACTTATTTTTAACTTATTTTTAGTTATTTTTATTTATTTTAAATATTTTTATTTTATTTTAACTTATTTTTAGCTATTTTTACTACTTTTTAATTATTTTTTGGCATTGATTTTTAGTAATGTTTTTTTAAATTTTTACAAAATTCATTTAAAAATTTCAAATTTTCCAATTTCATTTAAAAAAGTATTTTATAATCAAATTACATAAAGTAAATAGTATTAAGTTTTAATTTTTACTTTTAATTAATTTCTTTAAATTAATTTTTACTTTAATTGAATTTATTTTTATTATGATTTGGATGTAATCTTATGAATTTAGGAAACTTGGTTGGTAATACGCCAATGATAAAGATTAATTATGAATTTGAGGGAAAAAGAAGGAGCATTTACACTAAACTTGAATTTTATAATTATACCGGAAGCATTAAGGATAGAATAGCATTATACATTATTGAAAAGGAAAAGGAATGCGGTAAACTCAAAGAGGGTCAAGCTATTTTTGAAGTTACCAGTGGCAACACAGGTATTTCATTCAGTGCAATCGGAGCACTTTTTGGTCATGAAGTCCATATATTCATGCCTGATTGGGTTTCTCTTGAAAGAAGACAGCTTATTCAAATGTATGGTGCTGAAGTTCATCTTGTTTCCAAGGAAGATGGCGGATTTAAAAAGGCTCTTGAACTTGTTGAGGAAATTGCAGAGGAGATTGGTGCATATAGGCCTCTTCAATTTGACAATAAGTTAAATGTTGAGGCGCAATATGAAACCACTGGTCAGGAAATAATTGATGCGCTTCCTGATGTCAATGCCTTTGTTTCAGGAATTGGAACTGGCGGAACATTGATGGGAGTGGGCAAAAGACTAAAGGATCATAATCCAGATTCCAAGGTATTTGCATTGGAACCATCTACATTATCCATTCTTAAAATGGGAATGGAAGAGGGAAGTCATATGATTGAAGGAATCGGAGACGATTTCATTCCTGGAATTGTGGACGAGGATTTGATTGATGAGATTGTATTGATTGATGACTTGGATGCAATAAATATGTCCAAAAGATTTGCAAAGGAATTAGGATTGGGAATTGGAATATCAAGTGGAGCTAACTTCCTCGCTGGAGCTTTAATGAATAATGATGATTTAAAGATTGCTACAGTTTTCCCTGATGACAATAAGAAGTATATTACAACCAAATTGTCAGAGGAAATTTATGAAAATCCTGATTTGGTTTCAAATAGGATAAAACTCATTGATTTTGAAGTAATTTAAACTTGGGAATTTTTTATTATTTTTCCCTTTTTACATTTCAAATCATTTAATAAATTTTATTTTCCATTTTAATTGATTTCAAATCATTATTGTGGAGTTTTATTTTCCATTTTAATTTATTTCAAATCATTTAATAAATTTTATTGTCCTTTTTAGCTATTTATAATTCTTTAATTTTTATTGCTATTTTGGTAGTGTGATGGAGTGGTCAAACATGCAGGATTCAGGGTTCTGTGCCGTAGGGCTTCGCCGGTTCGAATCCGGCCACTACCATTTTTTTAAAACAAAGTTTTTTTTCTCTATTTTTTTCTATTTTTTTTAAACAAAGTTTTTTTCTCTATTTTTTCTATTTTTTTAAAACGCTAATGATTTTTCATTAAAACCTGTAATTTATATTACTACTGATTGAATATAAAAAATGAATCATAAAGGTATAAATGTTGTTGATGATTAACATGATCTTTTAATTGATAATTAATTCTTATAAATTCCTTAATAGAGTTATTTTATGATTTGAAGCATTTTAATGAAAAATTAAAAAAATTGTTGGTTGATGATTAAGGTTGAAATCATATTAACCGATAATTAACAGACTTATTGATTTGACTGAAAAATGGAAAATATAGTCTGGCATACAAACCTAAGTTCATGAGAAATTAACAAAATTTAGTATTATACAACTAAAATATTAAAAAATTAAAAAAGTTAGTCTTATATACCTAAAAATACATAATAATATTATGGTTCAAAGAGATTTATATATGGCGCAAATAATCCCGTTAATTGATAATGAGTTAATCAAAGTGATTACAGGTATTAGAAGATGTGGAAAATCATACATGTTAGGATTAATCAAAGAAGAACTCATTAAAAGAGGAATAAAAGAACATAACATCATACTTATTAATTTCGACAGTAAAAAATATAAAAACATCAAAAACAATAATGAACTAGATAAAATTGTTGAAAAAACAATCAAAAACAAAAAAGGAAAAGTATATCTATTCTTTGATGAAATACAAAATGTAAAAAAATGGGAACGATCAATTGCAGGATATAAGATAGATTATGACTGTGACATCTATATCACAGGTTCAAACTCCAATTTACTATCTGGAGAATTGGCAACCCACTTGACAGGAAGATACTTCGAAATAAAAATGTATCCATTTTCCTATCAGGAATTTCTCAATTTTCACCAAAAATCCAGCAGCATAGACATGTTTAACGAATATCTCCAATATGGTGGAATGCCACAAACATTTCTGCTTGATGAAACACAAAAGATAGACTATCTCGATGATTTATTCAACTCAATTTTCTATAAAGATATTGTCAGAAGGTACCAAATACGAGACATCGACATTCTAGAAAGACTAACAACATTCATTTTTGACAACATAGGAAACATATTCTCAGCCTCAAGCATTACAGAATACTACAAAGAAGAAATGAACCTTAAAATTTCAAACAAAACCATAACAAACTATCTAAAATACTTGGAAAATGCATGCTTCATAAAAAAAGTAAAAAGAGAAGATTTAGAAGGCAAAGGCATTTTAAAATTCAATGAAAAATATTATGTAACCGACCATGGCTTTTGTGAAGCAAAAGCAAAAGGAAACAAAGACAACATAGGGCGTGTAATAGAAAACATGGTATATTTTGAATTTCTAAGAAGAGGATGGAAAATAACAATCGGAAAAACAAAAGATTTTGAAGTTGACTTTGTTTGCAGAAAACACAAACAGACAATCTACGTACAAGTAAGTTATTTACTCGAAAGTGAAGAAACAATCGAAAGGGAGTTTAGACCATTTTCAAAAATTAAAGACCATTACCCTAAATATATCATAACCATGGATCCATTTGATAGATCACGAGATGGAGTAAAACATATTAATTTACTGGAGTTCCTAACAAATAAAGAAAAAATAATCAATTAAGATGCTTTTTAACGATTTGAAGAACAATAGACATATAAACTGTAATTTATAATCATATTGATTTGTTGTGAAAAATGAATCATAAACTTATTAATGTGGTTGATGATTAGCATGTTTTTTTTACTTGATGATTAATTTTTTTAAATTTCTTAAATTGCTTATTTTATGATTTAAAGCATTTTAATGAAAAATAAAAAAATGATCTTGGTTGATGATTATGGTTGATGATTATAGCTGAACTTATTATTACTGGATATTTATTTACTGTATTATTCATTTTACAAAAATAACAGAATGATTATCATTTAATTAAAAAAAGAGTTTTCTTATAATAACCTTTCAGCTTCACAGATGAATTTTTCAGCTTGTTTGATTCTACCTTGTGCAATTTCTTTTGAAATTGTATCAATAGCATCATAATCAGCATTATCTCTTAGAGATTGTGTGCCTGAAAGATATTTAGCAATACTGCTATCAAAATCTCCCTTTTTAACATATTCTCTGCCAAAAATACTTATTAGATTTCTATGGGAACTCACTTCATAACCATCTCTAACAAGTAATGCTTTTGCTGATAGAAACATTGCATAGTATGATCTTCCAACAGAGTCACCATATTGTCCTATTTCATATAATGCTTTGCTGGAGCTTAATTTGCTTTTGGCTTTAATGATGAATGCTTCACTTTCATCCAATTATAATGCCCTCCTCTAAAACATTAGTTAAAAAATTGAAATCTTTAGTTTCATTAAATTGTTTTTCAGTCAGTACATATGGAGATATAAGCTCTTCTGTATCTAGAACAACTTTGAATACCTCATCAGTTATTAATGAATCAATTTGCTCCCAATCATTAGATATAATTAAAATATCAATATCTGATTCTTCTGTATCATCACCACGAGCAACAGACCCAAATAAAATTATTCTAATGATTTTATCTGATTTAATAGCATTAGCAAACTCACGAGCAATTTCCATCCTATTATTCATTAACAATCACCAACGATTATTCTTATAATATCATATTTCAATTTCTTTAATAATAAATTTTTGTGAAATGTGACTTTATGAAAACACACCCCTCCGGTTTGAAAAAAATATTTTTGGAAATATTAGACACATAAACTGTAATTTCTATTACTATCGATATGACTCTAAAAAGCAGATTATATTTATTTAAGTAGAAAATAGTATTTTTAGCATATAAATTATCTAATTATTCCTTTAAATTATTAAACAAGCTAAATGTTAATGTAAATACTGCACCACTCACTGACAAAGACATTGTGTAAAAAAATAGGAGAATTATATATTACACATAATCCCCACATAAAAAATCAAAAATAGGAGAATTATATATTACACATAATCCCCAGATAGAAAATCAAAAATAGGAGAATTATATATTACACATAATCCCCAGATAGAAAATCAAAAATAGGAGAATTATATATTACACATAATCCCCAGATAGAAAATCAAAAATAGGAGAATTATATATTACACATAATCCCCAGATAGAAAATCAA
>NZ_CALCYR010000183.1 GCF_937906425.1 uncultured Methanobrevibacter sp.
CTCTCAAATTCTATTTCAAAATACTCTCAAATTCTATTTCAAAATACTCTCAAATTCTAATTTTATTAATATTTATATTAAATAAAATCGAAATATATAAATTGATAAACTATTAATTTAAAGAAAAATCAGGCAATAATTTAAAATTATTGCAAATCAACTAACAAAATAAAAGAAAATGATTATAGAATTATTTAAAAAAAATTCAGGGCGATAATTATGAAAATTTGTATTGTAGGACAAGGTTATATCGGATTGCCAACTGCAGCATTGTTTGCTAAAAAAGGATGTGAAGTCATTGGAGTGGATATAAACGAAAAGATTGTAGAAAAACTAAACCAGGGAATAGCCCATATAGAAGAACCGGGCATTTCCGATGCAATCAATAATGCTGTTGAACAAGGCCATTACAGTGCTTCCCTAAAACCTGAAGAGGCAGACACATTCATAATAACAGTGCCTACACCTTATGTTAAGGAAGACTTAAGCTGTGACTTAAGCTATGTCATATCTGCATGCAATTCAATTTTAGATGTTTTAAATAAAGGAAATGTAGTTATTATAGAATCTACCATAGCTCCAATGTCTACAGATGAAATAATCAAGCCTATTTTTGAAAATGAAGGCTATAAAATTGGAGAAGATTTGTTCCTTGCTCACTGCCCTGAAAGAGTTCTTCCCGGACAAATCATGGAGGAATTGGTAAACAACAATAGAATCGTTGGAGGAATAACTCCAGAATGTAGTAAAAAAGCTGCAGATGTTTATAGAACCTTTGTAAAAGGAGAAATAATTGAAACCGAAGCTAAAACTGCAGAATTATCAAAATGTATGGAAAATACATTTAGAGATGTAAACATTGCACTTGCTAACGAACTTGCTAAAATATGTGCTGAAATTGGAGTTAACGCACTTGACGTTATTGAAATGGCTAATAAGCATCCAAGAGTAAATATACACTCTCCAGGACCTGGTGTTGGAGGACACTGTTTGGCAATAGATCCTTACTTCATCTATGCAAAGGCACCTGAAACAGCAAAGATAATCAAGTTGGCAAGGGACACCAATAACAGCATGCCAGGATTTGTTATTGAAAACACTGGAAAAATCCTATCAAAGCTTGATGAGGATGGAGAAAAGATTTCAGTTCTTGGAGTTGCATACAAGGGAAATACAGATGATGCAAGGGAAAGTCCTGCATTTGAAATAATAGCTGGATTAAAGGCTGCAGGATATGAAATAGTTATTCACGACCCTCACTTTGACAATCCTGAATACAAGGACCTTGAAGAGGCAACAAAAGACTCCTCAATGGTTTTAATTTTAAGCGACCACAATCAATTCAAGGAACTTGATTACGAATTATTGATAAATAATATGAAAACCCCTATTATTTTCGACACTAAAAACATAATAAAGGAAGTTCCAGAGGAAATCACTTTAATAAACTATGGAAACTTGTATAAATTTATTAATTAAGTAGGATTAGAATTAAAGAGTAAAAATCCATATTCATATTAATTAATTTATCAAAAAAACCATAAAAAAGCAAAAAAACTAAAAAAATTTAAAATTCATGTTCATTTTAATTATAAAAACAACTGGCTAACTTAAACAAGAATTTTAAGTTTATTAATAATTTTTTTAAACTTAAAATTAATTTTTATTAATACAAACAATTTTAAAAAATTCTTTGTAAAATAAGAAGAAATAAAAATAAAATTAAAATAAAAATTCTTTGTAAACAGAACAAAAGAATAAAAACAAAAAATTTATTTAAAACTCTACAAAGGGTGTTAAAATGTCTACAATTGCTGAAAAAATATTAGCAAGAGCTTCTGGTAAAGGAGAAGTAGAGGCTGGAGAAATAGTTATGGCGGATATTGACATAGCCATGATTCATGATTTAACTGGACCTCTTGCAGTTGAATCATTCAATAAAATAGGAACTGAAAAGGTCTGGGACCCATCAAAAATAGTTATTCCATTTGATCATCAGGTTCCTGCAGATTCTCTAGACTCAGCAAACAATCATATCTTTATGAGGAATTTTGTCAAGGCGCAAAATATAGAAAACTTTTATGATGTTAACGAAGGAGTGTGCCATCAGGTTTTACCTGAAAAGGGCCATGTGCTTCCAGGTACATTAATTGTAGGTGCAGACTCACATACATGTACATATGGAGCATTGGGAAGCTTTTCCACAGGAATCGGTTCAACAGATATGGCAATGGTTTTATCAACAGGACAGTTATGGTTTAAGGTTCCTGAAACAATCAGATTCAATGTAGAGGGAAAGCTAAAGGAGAATGTTTCTGCAAAGGATGTGATTTTAAATATTATCGGCCAGGTTGGGGCTGATGGAGCCAGTTACAAATCCTGCGAATTTGCAGGAGAGACCATTTCCGAGATGAACATCTCACAAAGAATGGTATTGTCAAACATGGCCATTGAAATGGGTGGAAAAACCGGAATTATAGAACCTGACACAAAAACCTACCACTACTTGGAAAATAGAGTCAGCGAAAAAAATAAGGCCAGATTAAATGCATTCAAGAAAAAATCCAATTTAAAAACTGATTTAGACTCTGCAAGCCTTGAAATCATTGATATTGATGTTTCAAACCTTGAGCCACAGGTAGCATGTCCTCACAATGTGGATAATGTAAAGCCTGCAAGTGAATTGGACATTGAAATAGACCAAGTATTTATCGGTTCATGTACAAACGGCAGAATTGAGGACTTAAGGGATGCTGCAAAAATCCTTAAGGGAAATAAGGTAGCTAAAGGTACAAGAATGCTAATAATTCCTGCTTCAAGAGAGATTTATCTCAATGCATTAAATGAGGGTTTAATCAAGATATTCATCGAAGCTGGAGCATTGGTTTCTGCACCATGCTGCGGACCTTGCCTTGGAGGCCATACCGGACTTATCGGTCCTGGAGAGGTCAGTCTTTCAACCTCAAACAGAAACTTTAAGGGAAGGCAAGGCAGTCCTGAAGGGGAAGTTTACCTATCCTCTGCAAAAGTGGCTGCATGGTCTGCAATAGAAGGAAGAATAAGTGTAAAAGAGTAAATTGAGGGTTTTTATGAAAGGGAAAGTATGGAAATTTGGAAATGACATTGATACAGACATTATTCTTCCAGGAAGATATTTGATTTATACAGATGAGGAAACATTGTCAAAACATTGTATGGAAGGTTTGGACAGTGATTTTAATGAAAAGGTTAATCCTGGAGACTTTATTCTTGCAGGAAAAAACTTTGGATGCGGATCCAGTAGGGAACACGCTCCAATAGCCATTAAGGGCTGTGGAATATCAGCAGTGATTGCTGAATCATTTGCAAGAATTTTCTATAGAAATGCTACAAATATTGGAATTCCGCTTTTGGAAGCTCCTGGAATTAGTGAAGCAATTAGTCAAGGGGAGGAAATTGAAATTGATATGGAAAAGGGAATTATCATATCAGAAAGTAAAAAGGAATATCCATTTAAGAAATTGCCTCCATTCATGCTTGAAATACTTGAATCAGGCGGACTAATAAATTATTTAAGAGAAAAAAACGAAGAAAACTAGAATATTATTAAACTTTAAAAAATATTGATTGATTAAAATTAATTAAAAACAATTAGAAAATAAAAAAATTAAAAATTAAAAAACAATAAAAAAATTGATTAAAATTAATTAAAAGACCAATTAGAATAAAAAAGAGGGTTAAAAATGTACAATATTGCAGTTATTCCCGGAGACGGAATAGGTAGGGAAGTAATGGAAGTTACAATAGACATCCTAAAATCATTGGATATTGAATTTGATTTTAAATTTGGTGAAGCTGGAGACGAATGTCTTGAAAAGACTGGAGTGGCTTTACCTGATGAAACAATCGAACTTGCTAGAAACTCAGATGCTTGTTTGTTTGGAGCTGTTGGAGAAACTGCAGCAGATGTTATTGTAAAACTTAGACAGGAATTGAACCTATTTGCAAACCTAAGACCTGTAAAATCCTATCCAAACACAAATGCCCTTTTTGAAAATCTGGACTTTATGATAGTAAGGGAAAATACAGAAGGAATGTATATTGCAAAAGAGGAATCCTATACAGAGGAAGGAGCTGTTGCAAACAGAATAATTACTAGAAAAGCTTCAAATAGAATAATTGATTATGCTTTCCAATATGCAAGAGACAACGGCAAATCCAAGGTGACAGGAGTTCACAAGGCCAATGTATTAAAGAAAACAGACGGACTCTTTAGGGAATGCCTATATGATATTGCTGAAAAATATGATGACATTGAAGTTGAGGACTTCTATGTTGATGCAACTGCAATGTACCTGATTACAAGACCTGAAAGCTTTGAGGTAATTGTAACCACAAACCTCTTTGGAGACATCTTATCTGATGAGGGAGCAGGCCTTGTTGGAGGATTGGGAATGATTCCATCTGGAAACATTGGAGAGAAAACTGGATTGTTTGAACCAGTGCACGGCTCTGCACCGGACATTGCAGGTCAAGGAATAGCTAATCCAATTGCAATGCTATTGTCCGCATGCATGATGTTGAATTTCCTTAAGGAGTATGAAGCAGAAGAAAGATTAAATAATGCTGTTTTAGAAGTTTTAAAAGAAGGAAAAATACTTACTCCGGACCTTGGAGGAAATGCAAGCACTAAAGAAGTCGCTGCCCACATTAAAGAATTCTTATAAATTAAATCATTGCTTTAAAAAGTTTTATAAATATAAAACAATTAAAGAGTTCATTAAAAAACAATAATTAATAAATTCATTTAAAGAACAATTAAACTAAAAAAAATATAAAATAAATAAGTTAATTTAAAGACCAATTAAACTAAAAAAAATTAAAAAAATAACTTATCTAAAAAATACTAAAAAATAAAAAAAAGTCATTTAAAGCCCAATAAACTACTAAAAATAAAAAGCCAGAAATATTTCAATAAAATGTGAGGAAAATTTATGAAAGATCAAAACCCTGAAATTGATGAATTGCTAATCTGTTACAAGTTTCCTCCTACAACACGTGTAAGTGGAATAGTCTTTGCAAAAAGATTAATTGTCAGTAAAAAAACAGTAGACCTTATCCAAGGCCCGATAGATGAAGAAAACCTTGATGAAGACTTTAACAAAATTGTAGACGAATTTGTTGCAAAAAGAATGATTGTAAAAAGCAAAATCAAGGCACTTAACTGGAAAAGCATTAGCACATTTAATGAAAAAGGATTAAAGGAACTTGAAAGCTCCGGCAAAGAGTATAAAAAAATATACAGCCGTGCAGGAAGTCACGAATCCAATTTCCTATCTTTGGAATATAAACTGAAACATCCAAAAACATTCTGGTCTGCTGAATTTTCAGATCCGTTAAGAACCACAATTGAAAACACAAAAAGAGGCTCTGTAAAAAACAAGGGGCTTTATCCAGATAATGATTACATAGAAAGAATTAATGAAGAGATAAACTCAATCAATAAAGAAAGAGAATCAGAAAAGAAGGCAGAACTTGAGCTGATTTCAAAGGATGACAACCTATTTGTATTATGTGAATATTTGGCTTTCCTATTTGCAGATGAACTTGTATTTACAAATGAAAATCAAAAGGAAATGATGTTAAGCCTTTATTCAGATGATGTAAAGGAGCTTGTTGATTCAAAATCAAGAATCAGCGTTCACCCTACACTTGATGAGGAATACTACCACAAGGTCGAATCAGACTATGAGATTGACTCAAGTTACATCAATTTCGGATACTTCGGCACATATCTTGGAAGAAGACATTTGGAATATATCTATTATGCCTTTGAAACCTTAAATCCAAAGGTGAAGGACAAGTATAGGATACATATCTTCACTCCAAACCATGGCTCATTAAAGAAACTTACAAGAAATTTGGAAATTGGAGAAAACATTGTTTTGCATAAAACAGCACCACTCCTTGAATTTTTAAATCTTACCACTAAATTCGATGTCTTGATTGTAAATGACCTAAACACATATGATAATTTTGAAAAGAATCCATTCCTTCCATCAAAATTGGCTGATTACATTGGAAGCGGAAGGGACATTTGGGCCATTTGCGAAGATGGAAGCATAATGAGCAAATATGATTTAAAATACAAGTCAGACGTTTCAGACTATAATTCATCTTTAGAGACCTTGAAAAAGATCTTTGAAGAAAAGCTGGATGAGGAGATTGATTTTGCAAATATCAATCCAGAGAAAAGCTTAAGCAAATACTTTGAAAAAAGAGTTTATGAGTTAAACGGAGTAATCGAAGCTGACGAATATCAAAACGACAATTTAAAGAAAAAGGCAAAGGAAAATAAAGCAAAGATCTCTAAATTGGAAAAAAAGAACAAGAAATTAGCTAAGGAAATCAAGGAAACAAAGGCAACTAAAGGTTGGATTAAGTACAAATCCAAAAACATTTACAATAGAACCTTAAAAAAGAAAATTAACAATTAAAAGGCAATTCTAATTGAAAAGCCTTAAAAATAGCTAAAAATTAATTAAAAATTATTAAAAATACTTTAAAAATAATTAAAATTTAAACTTATTAAAGAGTTTAAGCTAATTTAAAAGATTATTTGGTGATTTAAATGTCTAAACCAAAAATTTCAATGATACTATCAGCATACAATGAAGAAAAATTCATTAGACAAGCCATTGATAGTCTAATAAACCAAAGCTTAAGGGATATTGAAATAATCATAGTAAATGATGGTTCTACAGACAGCACTGGCCAAATAATTAATGAATATCAAAAAAATGATTCCAGAATAAAGGTCATAAACCATGAAAACATAGGTCTTGGAGCTAGCCGTAACAGAGCGATGGAAATAGCTAAAGGAGAATACATCGGTTTTCTTGACGGAGATGACTGGTTTACACTTGATGCTCTTGAGACAAGCTATAATGAGGCTAAAAAATATGACACTGACATGACCATGTTTCAGATGATCAACTATGATGATGAAACTGAAAGGGTTTATGAAAACGACTGGTTTAACCTAAACAATCTTGATGAAAGTTTTGACAATTGTGTCTTTGGACCTGAAAAGACCAAGGACTTTTTATTTGATCTTTCAGTAAGTTCATGTCAAAAAATCTATAAAAACACTTTTCTAAAGGAAATAGATGCAAAATTCCCTGAAGGAATATATTTTGAAGACATGCCTTTCTTTTTCTATGTATACCTTAAATCCAAAAGGATTTCAATTATCAGAAAGCATTTCTATTACAGAAGAAAGCATAATGCCTCAATAACCCATGTTGTAGACGGAAACTATCTTGACACCGTCCCTGCAGGAGTTGAACTTATGAAGAGATTTATTGAAAATGGATTCTATGAGGATTATAAGTTCGATCTCTTGGCATACAAAATAAACGGTCCTAGAATGGCCTTAATGGACATTTCTGAAGAATATAAGAAACCTTTATTCAATCTAATAAAGGAAGACTATGAAAAAATAAAAGAAACCCCATATTATCAAGACTTTTTAGACAATTTAGGACCTAAAAAGAAAAAATTCTTCCTCGACGTTTTAAAATACGAAACATATGAAGAGTTTAAAAGTGAAAATCCCGAATACTAATTTTAATAAAAATAAAAAAATTAATAAAAAACTAAAAAAAATCTAAAAAAAACTAAGAAAAAAACTAAGAAAAAAACTAAAAAATCTTAATAAAAAATCTAATAAAAATAACATTTATATAATTTTACAATAATATATTAAAATATTTTTAAATTTATATAAAATTTTTTAAAATTATAAAACTTATAAAGATTATAAA
>NZ_CALCYR010000184.1 GCF_937906425.1 uncultured Methanobrevibacter sp.
AATATTGTCGCACTTTCAAAACTTTTTAATATTATTTCATTACACAGATAATATTAATAAAATAATTTAAATGAAAATACAATTCATTACACGATGGTGGGTATTATGGTTTTTACAATTGAGGAGATTAAGAAAAGAATTATTCCAATTGTTGTTAAATATGGGATAAACAGTTTTAGTCTTTTTGGTTCATATGCTCGTGATGAAGCAACTGAAGATAGTGATTTGGATTTTGTAATGGATAAAGGGGATTTGAAAGGTCTTCAATATGTTTCTTTAGTTCAGGATTTGGAACAGGAATTCAAATGTCATGTTGATGTAATCAGTAAAGGCAGTTCAAATAAGAAATTTCTTGAAGCAGTGAGCAGGGAGGAGGTTCTTATATATGAACGAAAAAGATAAAAGATGGGCTAAAACCATAATTGATTATTGTAATGTATTGAAGATTACTTGAATCGTTTTGATGATGATAAAGAAATATATTTTTCTGATAGTTTATATAAGGATGCTTGTGCATTAGTTATTATCCAGATGGGTGAATTTGCAAATAGATTTTCAGATGAATTCTGTCAAGAGTATGATGGAATTGAATGGGGTCAATTAATTGGTTTGAGAAATATCGCGGCCCATAATTATGAGAATATTGTGGATGATATCTTTTGGGAAATTATGCATGACGATGTTCCTGAAATTAAGCAATATCTGGAAAAAATCATTCATGATTAAATCAGATCATACTATTTTTTAGCATATGATATTTATTTTTTAATTTTTTAGTTTTATTTTATTTTTTATAATTTTTTTGATTTTTATTTTTTTGAATATGTTTATTTGCAATATATTTCATTCAGGGTAATGATAGTTTTATAAATTACAATTTATCACATCATCATTACTAGAGAAGCAAACTGCACCACCAACATCTTCAGAAATATTTCCGCAACTATTTCTTTTCAAATTCCTTTTCAAGTAAAATGGTTACAGGGCCATTGTTTAACAATTCCACTTTCATAAAAGCCCCAAATATTCCTGTTTCTGTTTCAACAGTTTCCCTACATTTTTCAACGAAGTAGTCAAATAATTCAGTTGCTTTATCAGGTGCTAATGCCTTGTGGAAAGAAGGTCTATTTTTCTTTGTTTTGGCATATAAAGTAAATTGAGGTACAAGCAATAATTTTCCTCCAATGTCTTTAACTGAAAGATTCATTCTTTCATTTTCATCATGGAATATTCTAAGTTTTGTAAGCTTATTTGCAAGGTAATCAGCTTCCTTTTCGCTGTCATTTTGGCCAAAACCTACTAAAACCATTAATCCTTCTTCTATTTGGCCAACTATTTCATTGTCTACTTCCACACTTGCACTTGTAACTCTTTGAACAACTAATTTCATAAAATTTCTCCAAGATTTCTCATTCTTCTATATTTTTATTTATTTTTATTCTTTTAAATTATTTTTCTTTGGTTTTGTTTTGTTTTTGGGGGATGGGTTTTTTTTATTCTTTTTAATTGTTTTTTTAATTTATTAGTCTTTATTATTTTAGGTTCTTTTTATTTGTTTTTTAAATTCAAACTTAAGCTTTGCAAGTTTAACATGCTTTTTTAAAGAAATTTAGTAAACTATTTTTATTACATTGAACAATTTTAAACTATGACAAAAGTAACTATCATGGGATCAACTGGTGTCATAGGAAAAAATGTAGTTTTTAAGTTGGCAAGAAGAGATATCATTGATGAAATCGTCTTGTTTACCCGTAAATCCAGTATCAATAAGGCAGTTGGTGAAGTATTCGATATGTATGATGCCTTGGCTGCTGAAGATATTGATTGTGATCTTATTCCTACTTATAAATATGAAGATATTGCTGATTCAGACATTGTTCTTATTTCAGCAGGTATTCCGCGTCAGGAAGGGATGAATAGACTTGATTTAGCTGTTCCCAATGCAAGAATTGTTGATGAATATGCTAGACAGGTAGCTATTCATGCACCAGATGCTATAATTTTAATTGCAACTAATCCTGTTGATGTTATGACAACAATAGCTTTGGAAGCATCTGGTTTTGATAAGAAAAAGGTTATTGGTCTTGGAAATCACTTGGATTCACTAAGATTAAAGACTTATATTTCAAAACACTTTAAAATTAACAGTAGGGAAGTTCATACAAGGGTTATTGGTGAACATGGGGACCATATGGTTCCTCTTTTAAGCTCCACCACTATTGGAGGAGTTCCTTATAAGGTCTTTTATGATAATAAGGCTTTGGACACTAAAGACATTGTTAAAAGACTTAGAACTGCCGGCAATACCATTATTTCCAAAAAGGGTGCTACAGAATATGGTCCTGCCTATGCTATTTCCAATCTTATCTTTACAATATTGAGGGATAGTCATAGGATCTTGACTGTAAGCATTTATTTGGATGGAGAAATTTCAGATGTTGAAGGAGTTTCGTTAGGAGTTCCTGCAATCTTATCCAAAAAAGGTGTTGCATACATTGTACCGATTCCTATAAATGATTATGAGAAGAGGAAGTTTAAGGAAGCGGCAAATGTAGTAAAAGAAACTACAGAACAGGTTAGAGACATTTTAAAACAAGATAAGGATGATTCTAGCCAATAAATTTTAATTTTGCTGTCAATTTTGACAGTTTTTTCTTTTTTTATAATCTTTTTAGATTATTTTTTGCTTGTTTTTAAAATTTATTTTTTACTAATTTTTTTGATAATTATTTGAACCTTAGGTTTATTTTAAAATTTTTTATTGTTTCATTTTCAACTGTTTCAAATGAAACATTTATATATTCATTCTTCCAAATAATTAAGTAGATAGAACTTTTATTTATTTGAGTTATTTTTTTTTATTTATTTATTTTATTTATTTTATTCATTAATTGGTGATATTATGCTTGGTGAAGATTCTCAAGGAATAAGTGAAAAGTCTCCATTGATAGCATGGATTCATAATATTTCTAAAAACCAATTCAAGTATCTTAAATTGAAATATGAGGAATTTGATTTGGGACATGAGGTCAGATATATTATGATGATTTATGATAATCCAAACATTTCCCAGGATGAATTGGTTTTAATGTCTGGTCAAAGTAAGGGGAATATTGCAAAATCCTTGAAAAGGCTGGAAAATGATGGATACATTAAAAGGGAAGTAAATCCTAATAATAGAAGAAAATATATGTTGAATACAACTGAAAAGGGTGAGGATTTAGTTCCAAAGATTCGTCAAATTTCCAAGGATTGGGAAAAGGAAGTTGGTATTGATGAATCAGATGATGAATTGAAGTTAAGATTGAAGGAGATAGCTCTTAAGGGAATGGAATTAGTCTGTGATGACAGTTTTGATAATTTAAAATAATTTTAATGTCAAATTTCTGATTTAGAGGTTTTAAGGTGTAATTTTTTTTGCATTTGATTTCAGATGTTTTTTGGTGTTAATTTATTTCGCATTTGATTTCAGATGTTCTTTGGAGTTAATTTATTTCGCATTCCTGTTTTATGATTTTTAAGGTGATTTCATGAAGGTAAAATATAGTACAATGATTGTTGAGGATATGGAAAAGTCAGTTGACTTTTACACTTCAGTTTGCGGATTTGAAATAGACAGTGAGTATGATCTTCCAAATGGAGCATTCATTACCTTGCTTAAGGGTGAAGGAGAAACAATGCTTGAGCTTATTAAAGACAATGTCAATGATATTGGATTGTATTCAATAGGCATGGATGTTGAGGACATTGAAAGGGAGGTTTCTCAAATCAAGTCAAAGGGAGTTGAAATGATTTTGGAACCAACCAGAACAAGTGTTGGAAGCATGGCCTTATTTAAGGATCCAAATGGAATAAATGTTGTTTTAGTCCAACATGATGATTAATTATTTATTAATTTAAATTTGAGGTTTTGTAGTTTAGTTATTTTTTAGGGATTTTCTTTAATTTAATTTAATTAATTTTTATTTTATTAGGGATTTTCTTTAATTTAATTTAATTAATTTTTTTTATTTTATGGAGGATTTTCTTTACTTTAATTTAATTAATTATTTTCATTGAATATAGTTGAGTTTTAATTTAATTAATTTTTTTTATAGTTTAGAGTTGAGTTTTAATTTAATTAATTTTTTTATATATTAA
>NZ_CALCYR010000185.1 GCF_937906425.1 uncultured Methanobrevibacter sp.
TTTTATTTTATTTTATTTTATTTTATTTTATTTTATTTTATTTTATTTTATTTTAATTTAATTCTATTCTGTGCTGTTTTAAAATGTTTATTTAAATTTTAAATATTTATTTTGTTTTTGTTTTTGTTTTAAGTCTTTTTTGTTTTTAATTATTCTATTTTTGTTTTTAATTATTCTATTTTTGTTTTAAATATAAGAGCATATGATGAAAAATAAATTGCCTAATAATAGTTGTCCTCAATTTTCCCTCAATTTTCATTAATAAAATATTTCCAATCAATATGTTTTTTAAAGAGCCATTTTTATTAAATTGGCTTTGTTGAAATCCTATGTTTGATTTAATTGGATTGATCTGTGTATGTTATAAATTAAACATTTAAATTTTGTTTCTTTGTTTAAGAGTTTAGTGCTTCTGCTTGAGTTTATTCCGCTGAAGTGTCTTTTTATTACGCTAAAGACACTTTCAACATTGTTTCGTCGGTTATAGATTGGTTTTCTGAAAACATATCTGCTTCGTTTTCTGAAATAACCTGTTTTGACATTAGTTTTGTTTGGAATTATGTCAAAAGCATTAATTTCTTCATTAATAATTGTTCTGATGTTTTCTGTATCATATGCTTTATCACAGACAATATAATGTGATTTGAATCGTTTCATTTTCCGTAGGCTTGCATCGGCAAATTTTGTGTCGTGCCTTGGTCCTCTTTGTGTCTGAAAATGGAGAATTAAACGACTGTCTACATCAATTGCAATATGGCATTTAATGTAGCTTTTTCGTTCTTTCTTACGAATTATTGCATAATATTTGTCTGCATGGTCGCTGGTGAATCCAGAACCATCAAGAGCAATTATTTCACATTTATTCACGAAAATATTCACTATATAATCGTTAAAATGATGCAAAATTTTTGTTGGAACGTTTTTAAAGAATTTTTGCAAAGTGCTGTAATGAGGCACTTTGGAAATCTTTAAAATCCTACGAATTTCGCTTGATAAATCCAATAAATCGCAAATCTTACGATAAGTAAGATTTAAATAATTTTTTAATGCTAAAATTGTAAATTTAGCAGCATTTGTAAAAGTATGCTTTGAAAATTTACTATTATAATCTTTTAGCATGATTTGAGCATATTCATATGCGTAAATCGCAAAAAGCTCAATATTATTCTTGTTAAATTCGCTTTTAGCGTCTTTCATCAATCTTTTGATACATTTTTCGGCCGGATTTTCAGATCCAAATTCCGAAAGATTTAATTGTAAGGAATTACAAAAGTAAGCACGGGGAATGAATGTTTTCGCTTTCATAATAATATTTATTCCCCTTTTTAGTTAATATATTTTACTATTGCTTATTTTTCTAATTTAAATCTTTAAAAATTATATAACGAAGTACAAATAATTTTTTGTGTCCCATAATTAAATTAACAAAATTTAAAGACTATTTTACATAAAAATTTTGTATCAAAAAATAGGATTTCAACAAACCCATTAAATTAATTACTTTTTTATAATAGAATATTAAAAATATATAATATAATAAAAGTTTTAGATTAAATTTTTATCATTATGAAATAACTGATTTTTAAATAAGCCAATACTGTTTATTTAAATTCTTATTTTAAAAATTCATATTTATTTTTTTGAATTTATTAATAGATTTATTTCGAAGCTTTTTCAAAAATTGTTTTTATTTCAATTTTGAAGTTTTTTTGAGATTTGTCTATTCAAATGAAACTTTTTCAATTATTAAAATTTTATTGAATTCCCTACTTTCATCTACTAAATAAAAATTTGATTTAATTTAATTGAAAGTAGATATTATAATTATTATGGTGAAATGATGAAACATTGGATTGAAAGAATCGCTGATGATTTAAATGAAAGGGATGTAGAAAAACATGTCATTGCAAGTGGTACATCTATATCAGGTTCTATACATATAGGAAATTCTTGTGATGTATTTATAGCAAATGCAATTGGTAAGGCTTTACGTGATTTGGGCAATGATGCAGAGACTATTTGGATTGCAGACGATCATGACCCTCTTAGAAAAGTGCCTTTCCCACTTCCTGAGTCCTATGACAAGTATCTTGGTATGCCTTATTCCATGATTCCATGTCCTGAAGGATGCTGTAGCAATTTTGTTGAACACTTTGAAAAACCATTGTTCAAGGTTCTTGATGATTATGGAATTGAAATAATTCCTAAATCAGGTTTTGAAATGTATAAGAAGGGGGATTATCTTGAATCCATCAGAACCTCATTGGAAAAGCACAATGAAATCAGAGCTATCTTTGACCAATACAGAAGAGAGCCTTTGGCTGAGGACTGGTTGCCATACAATCCTATCTGTGATGAATGTGGAAGGGTAAACACCACTGAGGCATATGACTTTGATGGGGATATTGTAAAATACAGATGTGAATGCGGCCATGATGGTGAGATGGACATTAAATCCGGTAACGGTAAGCTTACCTGGAGGGTTGAATGGGCTGCAAGATGGAAGATTTTCGGCACTACCTGTGAACCATTTGGAAAGGACCATGCTGCAAGTGGGGGATCCTATGATGTAAGCAGTGTTATTTCCGAGGAAATATTTGATTATCCTGCACCATATCCAGTTCCATATGAATGGATTACCCTTGACGGTGAGGCAATGAGTAAATCCCACGGTGTATTCTTTACTCCAGAACAATGGTTGGAAATTGGACCGGCTGAAAGTCTTAACTATTATTTATTCAGAAGTAAACCAATGAAATCTAAGGATTTCTCACCTAAAATGCCTTGGTTAGACTTTATGGACACTTTCGATAAGGTTGAAAAGGTATTTTATGATGAGGAAGAGGCTCCTTCCGAGAAGGAAGGCAGGAAATTTAAGAGCATTTATAAGATGGCTCAAATTGATGCAGATGCTCCATTGCCATTTAGGCCTCCGTTCAGATTCTTGGTAAATGCTTATCAAATTGCAGGAGACGATTTGGAAAAGATCTATGGAATCTTAAAGAAGAACTCTCAATTATCCAAAAGCTTTGTTGATAAGGAGTTCACTGACTTGACTGAATTGGAATTAAAACAATATAGGGAAAGAGTGGACAATGTAATTGTTTGGCTGGACAAGTATGCTCCTAAGTTTGTCAAGTTCCAAGTTCAGGAAAAATCCATTCCTAAATTGCCTCTTCAAGATGATCAACTTGCATTCCTTAAGGATCTTGCAGACTTGATTGAGGAAAATGAATTCTCCTCTGCTGAAGAATTGCATGATGGAATGTATATGGTTTTAGAAAGTCATGGATTAAAACCACAAAAGGCTTTCCAAGCTATTTATAAAATGATTCTTGGTCAAAAACAAGGTCCTAGAGCAGCTTCATTCTTGCTTTCATTGGATAAGGACTTTGTTGTTAAAAGGTTGAGGCAGGAACTTTAGCCCAGCTTTTCCGGGCCTTCGGCCCGCAAAACCTGGACCAAAATCTTGTCTAAATTTTGTTTGAGTTGGAATTTTTTTAAAATTCTTTTTAATTAATTTTTAATTTTTAATTTCTTTTTTGTTTTTTTCTCTTTTTCTGGTTTTATTTTAATTTTTTATTGTTTTTTGTTTATTTTATTATTTTTCTTATTTGTTTTATAGTTATAAAACTAATATTTTTTTTCTTAATTATGAATAAAAATTAATTTTTAAATTGTTTAAAATA
>NZ_CALCYR010000186.1 GCF_937906425.1 uncultured Methanobrevibacter sp.
GTGTTTAGTATTAAATCTCTTATAATCTTCCAGAATCATCAATATTTATAACAATTATAAATTTAACTCGTTGTGCTAGTTAAAATGAATGGCGTAATGACAGGATTAAAATCACAGTCTTTAAAAGTCTTTCATTTGAAAACCTTGTTATCTCAATAAATTGAAAAATCAGCTAGCACAACAGGTAAATTTATGCAAAGGAGTGAATTTTTATGTCAGCTAAGACCATTTCTGTAATAATTCCAAAAGGTGGTACTGGTAAAACTACCAGTACGATAAACATAAGTGCCAATCTATTAATGAATAATAAAAAAGTTCTAGACATTGATATTGACCCACAACGTAATCTTATAAAGATATTCGTTCCTGAACTTGTAAATGTTAAAAATAACATTGCTACCGTACTAAATGAACAAGATAAATTCTCAGATGTCATCAAAAACATTTGTGGTTTAGGAATAGTTCCAACCAGTGAATCTCAAAATGAACTCAATATGACTATTCAAGATGTAACCTGTCTAAAAACAAAATTGGAAGAAATAAAAGAAAAATATGATTTCATTTTAATCGACAACTCTCCTGCTGTTAATAAATTGACTTACTGTAGCTTAATCGCAAGCGACTATTTGTTGGTTCCCTGTCAAGTTATATCAATATCATGAAATAATAATAGTTGGCAAATTTCTTGAAAATAAATATAAAATATTCGGTGATGAAAATGAAAAAGATAATGAATAATGATTCCAGAGATAGATTGGTTCACTCATATGAAAAACTTAAAAATGCAGATATTGTAGCTAAAGCTTTTGATGTTTCTGTTAGTACCGTCTTTAGGTTGGTACATCAATATAGAGAAACAGGAACAGTAGAACTGCAAACTCACAAAAGAGGGAGAAAACCTGTTCTTACACCTGAGCAAGTGGAAAAGGTAAAAGAAACAATCCTGAAAACACCGGATATAACAATGCAAGAAATCATAGATAAATTGCACTTGCCGATAAAAGAGAATACACTTTGTGTGATAGTCAAACACAAACTGGGTTTTACCAGAAAGAAGAAAATGCTTTGTGCAAGTGAGAGTGATCGTCTTCGATGTGCAGGAACTTCGTCAGATTTGGAAAGAAGTACTGCCAAAAATTGATGTAAATCATCTTGTCTTTCTTGATGAAAGTGGAGTAAATATCAATATGACAAGAAGTTACGGCAGAAGCATAGGAAAGAAGAGAGTAGTAGAAAAAGTACCGTTAAAGCGGTCAAAAAGAAGAAGTATAGTAGGAGCAATAAGAGTAGATGGCACCATTCGTTACCGCTCTTTTCAAGGTTCAATAAATGGGAAAAGATTTCTTGAATACCTCAAAGTCACATTGTTACCGTCAATAAAGCCATTAGATATAGTAATTATGGATAATTTGAATGTACATAAAGTAAAAGGTGTAGAGGAATTGATAATGTCCGTTGGAGCTATACCATTATACTTGCCGGCTTACAGTCCTGATTTAAATCCAATAGAGTTGATGTGGTCTAAGGTCAAATCTTTTTTAAAAAGTTGGAAGATAAGAGAGATCGACTTGCTTAAAAATTATATCAGGAAGGCAATATTAAAAGTGAATCAATTAGATATTATAAATTGGTTTAATCATATAGGTTACACTACTATTAATTTTTGAACTTGCTATAATGATGACGCCATCTCCACCAATCGCTTTAATAGTATCTTTACCGCCGCCGGTGTTAATGGTTGCACTCTTTGTATTTGACGTTACAATCCAGGTGTCATTACCGCTGTTTCCTGTGGTGTTGTCATTGTTGTGAATGTAGATTGTGTCGCTTGCTTTGCCGTCAGCAGTTTGTTTAGCAATATAACGAGCAAGGATATAT
>NZ_CALCYR010000187.1 GCF_937906425.1 uncultured Methanobrevibacter sp.
ATTAATTAAATTTAAAAAATTAATTAAATTAATTAAATTTAAAAAAGAATAAAAATTAATTAATTAAAAAAATTAATAAAAATAATTAATTTTAAAAAAGAATAAAAATTAATTAATTAAAAAAATTAATAAAAATAATTTTCATCTAAATTTAACATATTACGCCCAAAATGAGAAAGACATATTTTTCATCTAATATTAACATTCGCACCTAAACCAGTTAACAAATTAAATAAAGCTAAAGAAAGGGACAATTGAATAGACTGCAATCAAAATAACCACTGTAAATATGACAATTGCTCCAAGAGGAACCTTTTTCCAAGCCAATGCTCCGGCAACTATTGCGCCGATCAAACCAATATACCATAACTTATTGTCAACAGTCAATACTCCGGGACATATCAATGCCGCAAGGGCAGTGTATGGAATGAGGTTCAAGAACTTTTCAAACTTTGGTGAAAAGTTTAATTTTCCAACAAAAATAGCTGGAATAAGCCTTGGAATAAATGTGACCAATGCACAAGCTAAAATTAAAAAATTGATATCCATAATCACACCTCACTTCCATTATTGTCATTTTCACATGATTTGGCTGAATCATCATATGAATCGCCGAGAATTGTTTCATCATCAACGATGTACATTCCAATGATTGCTCCCAAAAGTGTTGCTACAATAAGTGACCAGTTTCCAATGAAAAACTGTAAAACAGTGTTTAAAAGAGCGGTTAAAACAACCAAAACAGCCAATTCCTTACTGTTTTTAATTGCAGGAACCAAAAGAGCCACAAACAATGCATACAATGAAATGTTGAAACTGTTTGTAACGATAACAGGAAGGATATTCAATAGCATAACACCTATGAATGCGCCGAAAACCCATGAGAGAAATGCAATTCCCGCAAGGCCAATATAAACCCATATTGATGACTCCTCCATCAATGAGAACATTGCAAATGATTCATCCACAGCCAAATGTGCAGACAAGATATTTAAAGGAAGGGAACTTTCCTCAACCTTATTGTAAACACAGGTATTCATAACAAAATATCTTAGATTGACAACAAATGAGGTTAGGACAATTGCAAGAAGAGTTGCTCCTTGGGCCAGCATGGAAACAGCCATGATCTGTCCGGCACCGGCATAAACAAAAAAGGACATGAGAACAGTTTGAACAGGATTCAAACCTGCCTTAATTGCCAATGCAGCATAACCGATACCCATAGGAATATAACCGAAGGTAATTGGAATACCTAGCTTGATTCCATGGAATAATTTCTCTCTTCTGCTTTTAATCTAAAACAACCCCATAATGAATAATAAATAAAATAAAAATAAATAAATTTAAATAAGTTTTTTAAATCTAATAAATAGTAAT
>NZ_CALCYR010000188.1 GCF_937906425.1 uncultured Methanobrevibacter sp.
ATTCTCAACAAGTATGCCAGAGAGTATCCAAGAAGAAATGGTTCATTCTTTACCAGGATTAGAAAAGGCAAATATATTAAAATATGCATATGCAATTGAATATGATGCAATTTATCCTACTCAAATAAAAGCAAGTCTAGAAACTAAAGTATTAGAAAACCTATTCACAGCGGGTCAAATTAACGGAACAAGTGGATATGAAGAAGCAGCTTGTCAAGGATTAATTGCAGGTATCAACGCCTCTTTAAAATTAGAAAAAAAAGATCCATTAATATTAAAAAGAAACGAGGCATATATAGGAGTATTAATAGATGATTTAGTAACAAAAGGAACAATGGAACCATATAGAATGCTTACATCTCGAGCTGAATATAGACTATTATTAAGACACGATAATGCTGATATCAGATTAAGAGAATATGGCTATCAAGTAGGATTAATTAGTGAAGAAAAACATAAAAAATTTAAAGAAAAACTATCTAATATAAAAAAATTAAAAGAAGAATTACAACAAACAAAAATAACACCTACTAAAGAAATAAATCAAAAATTAGAGAAACTTAATTCTATGCCATTAAAAGATGGTATAACTTTATATGACTTATTAAAAAGAACAGAAATAACAATAAATATTCTAAAGAAAGAAAATATATATCAATTTATCTAGTCCAAAGAAGTAGAAGAACAAGTAGAAATACAAATAAAATATGAAGGATACATAAAAAAAGTGGAAAGAGAAGCTGAAAAAATGCTAAAAAATGAAGAAAAACAAATTCCAGAAGACATTGATTATAATAAAATTAAAGGATTAAGTTTAGAAGCAGTACAAAAATTAGATAAATTCAGACCACGTTCTATTGGACAAGCATCAAGAATTTCAGGAGTTTCGCCAGCAGATATATCTGTACTTTTAATTAATTTACAAACTATAAAAAAATAAAATAGGACTTAAAAAATAATTATCTGCCTAGTTCTTGATGTGCTTTAGCTAAATGTCCTGCTGCAATAGCTGCAATCAATGACAATTCACCAGCCAATACTGTTGAAATAACAATTTCAGCAAATTTATTTACCTTTCCAGAACCTGCACAGCCAATTATTTGCAATCCTTCATTAGCTGTTTCAAGTCTTGTTCCACCACCAATTGTAGCAATAGGCAAATCAGGCATACTAACAGAGAAATACAAGTCTCCATCCCTATCTTCAGCACTTGTAATTCCAAGTGAACCTTCTACAACATGTGCCTCATCCTGACCTGTAGCCAAAAAGATAGCTCCAATCATGTTAGCAAAATGAGCATTATACGCCATGCTTCCTGCAGCTGCAGAACCGATAAGATTCTTGGCAAGATTGACCTCTTCAATTGCCTTAGCAGTGGTCTTGAGTTTAGCCTCCACAATATCCTTAGGAATCAAAACTTCAGCAACAACAGTCTTTCCCCTTCCTTCAACCACATTGATTGCTGCAGGTTTCTTGTCAACACAAAGGTTACCGCTTAAAGCCAAAGGATGGACGCCTAAATCATCATATAACTTAGCCAAAACCTTTTCAGTTGCAATTGTAACCATATTCATACCCATACTGTCTCCAGTTGAGTATACAAAACGAGGATAGACATAATTTCCAACGATGATAATTGGATCAATCTTGACCAATTTACCATGGCTTGTTGTAGACTCTGCAATTGCCTTGAGTTCTGCAAAGTTTTCCTCAAACCATTTCTTGACTTCAACAGCCTTAATGACAGAATCTGTCTTGATTGCAGGAGCCCTTGTCATCTTGTCACCGATTAGTCTTGTATTGCTTCCGCCAGAAGCTGTAATAGCAGAGCATCCCCTATTGATGGATGCAACCAAAGCACCTTCAGAAGTTGCAAGAGGAACAAAGAATTCATCATTTGCATATTCACCATTGATTTTCAATGGGCCGGCAACTCCAATAGGTATTTGAATGGTTCCTATAGGGTTTTCAATGTTTTTGCTGAATGCAGCATTCATATCCAATGTATAATCGGCAATCCTATTCAATTCAACATCAGAATACTTTTCTATAAATTCCCTTCTGATATCCATGGCCTCTGTAGCATTTTCTGTAAACTTATCGATTTGATAGAGTTTCATTTCACCTGCCAACAAGTTTTCAATGATTTCCTCTTTGTTCATAATATCACATGAAAATAATTATTAAAATTATTAAACTTCCTTAAATTAATTAATCAAAGCCTCACAATAAAAATTAATAAATTAAAATGCTTAAATTGGAGGAAATTGATTAAGAATTAATAAAAAAAGTAAATTAAAATTTGATAAATAAAATAATAAAAAAATAAAAATAGATGGAGAATTATTCTCCACGAGCTTCCTTAATATGTTTTACTATTTCAGAAGGTTTGCTTGCCACCTTAACGCCAGCAGCTTCCAAAGCTTCCATTTTACTTTTTGCAGTACCGGAGTTTCCTGCAATGATAGCACCAGCGTGACCCATTCTTTTTCCAGGAGGTGCAGAAATACCTGCAATGTAAGCAACAACAGGTTTTGTTACATTTTCCTTAATGTATTCAGCAGCAGCCTCTTCAGCGTCTCCGCCGATTTCACCAATCAAGACGATTTCAGTGGTTTCAGGGTCCTCTTCAAACATTTTTAAAATGTCAATGTAGGAGGTACCGATAACCGGATCTCCGCCGATTCCGACACAAGTACTTTGTCCAATGCCTGCACGGGTCAATTGACTTGCAATCTCATAGGTCAATGTACCGCTTCTGGAAATAAGTCCAACAGAACCTTCTGAGAAGATATGTGTTGGCATGATTCCGAGCTTACCTACCTTAGGAGAAATGACTCCTGGAGTGTTTGGACCGATAACGGTTACATCATTTTCCTTAGCATAAGCCATGATTTCCATAGTGTCATGAACAGGAATGTGTTCTGTAATAATAATTACCAAATCCAAATGATCGATTGATTCAATTGCAGCATCCTTAGCAACAGGAGCCGGTACAAATATAATTGAAGCATTTACATCAGTTTTTTCTTTAGCTTCTTCAATAGAATCAAAAACAGGAACTCCATGGACTTCTCTTCCACCTTTACCAGGAGTTACACCTGCAACTATTTTTGTATTGTATTTAAGCATTTGTTCAGTGTGGAAAGTACCTTGCTTTCCTGTAATTCCCTGAACCAAACATTTTGTCTTTTCATTTAAAATAATCATATTAATCACAATAGAATTTTTTTATAGTTTATTAAATAGTTAAGAATATAGTTGTTTCTTGTAATCCACACAAGAATTTTCTTAAAAAATTATTATACATAAGTATATTTAGTTTTCAAATATTAAATAGTTAATCATTAT
>NZ_CALCYR010000189.1 GCF_937906425.1 uncultured Methanobrevibacter sp.
ATCTAAAAAATAATTAAAATCTTTAAAAAAAAACTATAAAAAAAATAATTAAAATAAAAAAATAGAATGAAATAGAATAGAATAAAATAAAAATAAAATAAATCGGATAAAATAGAAAAAATGAGAAAAAGATTCAATTAAGACTCATCTTCCTTATAGAAAGGTTCTCTATTATGAATTCCCTTAATGAACTGATCAATAAGTACTTCGTCATCAGCACCGTCCCTTATCAAACCAACAATATCAACCAGATTGTCATTTCTAAGCAAACATGGCTTAATCTTTCCTTCAGGAGTGATTCTAAGTCTTGTACAATTCTTACAGAAATTACTATTGTCTACAGGGTGAACAACCTCAATCTCTCCACCATCAATGAAATATTTCTTACGGTCCTGCATAAACTTCCTAACCTTAATATCATCAGCAATTTCAGCCAAATGCTTTTCAAACTCATCCAGTTTATAATGGTATTTGCTGTTGAAATCATTGTCATCACAGCTGTCAGATTCAATAATCTCAATCAACTGCAATATTACACCATGCTCCTTTGTAAATTCAAACATGTCAAAAATTTCATCATTGTTAATATTATTCATGATTACCATGTTTATTTTAACTGGATACATACCAACTTCACAAGATTTAAGGATTCCGGATTTAACCTTCTCCAAAAGAGGTTTGCCTACAACCATTTCATAGGTTTCAGGATTAAGTGTGTCTAAACTGACGTTAATTCTATCTAAACCTGCATCAACCAAATCCTGTGCATACTTGTCTAAAAATATACCATTGGAGGTTATTGAAATGTCTTTAAATCCAAGACTGTTAACCTTTTCTACGATTTCTACAATGTCTGTTCTTACCAAAGGCTCTCCTCCGGACAAACGGATCTTTTCAACACCAATCTTCTTGGCAATTCTGCAGATTTCGTAAATTTCATCAGGAGTCATTTCAGAAGAGGAATCCAACATGCCATCATGATGGCAATAAATACAATTGACATTACAACGATTTGTAATTGAAAGCCTAAGGGATAAAATAGGTCGTTGGTAATCGTCTCTTACTTTATCTTCCATGAAATCACTCCTTTAATTTTTTAAACGGATAATTAAAAATAAAAATTAAAATTATGATAAATTAATCTTTTAAAAATGTTTTTTTAAACAAAACTTATTTAAACAAAATTATGATTTAATAATAAAAAAATTTTCTTAAAAATGTTTTTAAAACAAATATATTAAGTATTATGAAAAATAATGAATTTATTCATTATTATCTACGGTTATTTTAATGTCTTTAAATTCTTTTACTCCATATTTGTCTGTTTTAATAGCTCTTAACATTCCTAAAATAGTTTCTTTAAGAAATTCATCAGTAAAAGCATTTAATTCAATGTCTATACCATTAATGCTTAAACTGACATATTGTTTAAAGTCCTTATCTTCTCCCATAAAAATCACCTTAAAACTTATTATAAAATACCTAATTTTTATTTGAGCAAATATATAATCTTAATAGGGTTTTACTTAATAATGATTAATAATCTTATTTAAATTTAGATAAATAATTCTATTATTCTTATTTTTTATAAATAAAGTTTAAATCATTTTTCTTTTTTACTCTTTATTGTAATGCCAACATTAAAAATCATTTTTCTTTTTTACTCTTTATTGTAATGTCAATATTACTGTAGTCCTCCACCCCAAATTCATCTGTTTTAAGTGGAGTTAAAATTCCTAAAACAACCTGCTTGATGTAATCACTTACAAACTTATTCAATCCGATATTTACACCATCAATAGCCAATGAAACTTCTGCCTGGGTTTCTGGATTGTAATCCAATTTTCCACTTGCAAATGCTTGAGCAATTAACTTTGCATCATTATAACCGCATTCATCTACAAACAATGTATCTATAATATCAAAGGACCGTTCTTCAACAAGATCTACCAAATCAAGAATCTCATCATCTGTTATTTCAAAGGAATTTACTGTTTTGATTGTATATTCGTCTTCAACTTCAGGACATGTTGCTATTTTGGCATAATGATAGGACTTGAATCCTTCAATTACAACAAAATCAGGATTGTCAATAAGCTTTATTAAAAACAAAAGCCTTTCAAGATCCATTCTTTGATTTATGTTAAAGTAGGTTCTGCCTCCAATTCCCACTACAAAATCAGAGCCGGATTCCATTTGCTTGTAGGTATCGGTTCCAACATGATCCATTTCCATCTGGTGATGAGAATGCTTTATGCTTGCCACTTTAAAATCTCGGTTAACCAATTCTTTTATAATTTTACCAGTAAGGGAAGTTTTGCCAGTATTTTTTAAACCTACAATAGAAATTATTCTCATACCAAACACCAAAAAGTTTCTAAACAAATATAAACCAATGAATGAACTAAAAATAAATGAATAAAGAATAAAAATTTAAATTTTAATAAATTTCTAAACCAATATACTCCAATAAATGAACTATAAATAAAAGAATAATTGATAAAAATTTAAATTTTAATAAATTTTTAAAAGTATTCCAATTATAAATTTAATTTATTTAAACTACCTTATAAATAAAATTACAAAATCGCTTAACTTAGAAATTAATTGGTAATAATACAAACAAAATTATGAAAAATATTATGCAATTGTTTCTTAAAATTAGCAAAAATTCCGAATATAATAATTTAAAAATTTCAAAAATAGCTTAAATAAATTAAATTTAAAAAAATAATTTTAAAATAAGGATTCGAGCGATAAAATTATGAATCAAATGAGGTGACTTACTTTAAAATTATTAAAATAAAATAAAAAAAGGTAAAAATAGTTGATTAATTAAAATAATTTAATTAAAACTATTTAAACCAAAATCTAAACTGAAAGTTTAATTTTAGTATTGTCTGTAAGATTTGGCACCGAATTCTGTGAATGGCAATGGTTCCTCATTATCGATACCACTGTAGTAACCGAAGATATCTCTAACTTTTTGGTTTACAGTAGCCCATACTTTGGAAACAGGAATTTCACAAGGACAAACTTCAGAACATTGACCACAGTTGGTACATGCATCTACCATGTGCACCATACGAGTTAAGTGGAAGAATGGAGCTGCAGGAGTGTATCCACCAGGTACCCATTCAGGACCTTCAGCTTCAAGACAACAGTCATCACAGAAACAGAGAGGACATGCTTCACGGCAACCGTAACATTTCATACATCTGGAGAATTCTTCCTTGTATTCAGCAAATACTTCTAAAATGTCTCCGGAAGTTCCAGCAAAGTCTTTTTCTCTTTGTTTCATTGCTTGTTTAATCATGATTCCGTCAATGTTAGCACGGATTTCAATTCCTTTTGGAATTGGTTCTTGGGTTTCGATTAAACCGGAACCAATAACTTTTTCCAATACTTCTGCACCTTTTTCAGAACAAACTTCTACGAAGGTAGCCTTTCCTGCAAGTGGTCCGATAACTCCCCAGTTACCTAAAGCCAAATCAGCATTGGTAGGGATGTTCATCATACATCTTTGACAGTTTTCTCTTCTACCCATACCTTCTTCTTCCAAGTCATCAATCTTGAAACCTTTTTCGCCTTCAGCGGTTTCCATGATGAGTTTACCTTTAGAAATTTCTTCCTTGATAACATCAGCAGGGTCTAATTCGTAAACATCACGAATCATTTTCATAGTTGGTACAGGAGGCATGGTTCCTCCACAGTTTACACCGACCATGATAACGTTTTCTTCAATAACTTTCCTCTTTCTCATTAACTCTTTTAAGGTCATTGCGTCACAAGGTTTTACAGTAACTGCAATTTTCATATCTCTTGCACCATCGAGGTATTTGGATACGAATTTTGCTAAGTTTAAAGTACCGCAGTGAAGGGATCCAGCAGATTTAATTACATCTTTAGGGTCAGTTATGAGAATAGGTTTTGCGTCGTATAAATCAGCGGATTCTTCTACAGCTACAATAGCATCTACAATACCTTCTTCGAGTAAGTATTTCATAATGGTAGTTACTACACCACCGTATTCACCTTTTTCGTAAATTTGCTCATTACCTGAGTAAGCATAAAACATATCATTTACATTTACAGCCATATTATCTACTCCTTAATCATTCCCTCTATTGTATTTTTTCCACATTAATAGCACAAGCTTTTAATTCAACCATTTTACATTTAGGGTCGAAAGAATCGGAGTTGGTTAACATGTTAGCTGCACATTCAGTAAAGTGCATAGGAATGTTTACGATACCTTTCTTAATATCGTCAGTAACACGAGCAGGAATTTCAATTTCTCCTCTTCTAGAGTAAGCTCTTACCATTTCATTGTTGATGATGCCTCTTTCTGCTGCATCTTCAGTATTGATTTCAATAAATCCAGTAGGTACTTCGTTATCTAAGGTTTCACATCTTCTGGTCATTGCAGCGTGATAGTGGAACAAGATACGGGTAGTAGTTAAGATTAAAGGATATTCTTCATCAGGCACTTCTACAGGACCTCTGTGTTCTAATGCTTGGAATACACCTAAACCGTCTGGGTGAGCAAATTTATCTTTGTGCATTAAAGGTTCACAAGGATCTTCTGGGTCAAGACATGGCCAGTGGACACCTTCAGGTTTGAGTAATCTTTCGTGGGTAATACCGTAGTAGGATGGAGCAAGTTCTCTGATTTCTTCCCAGATTTCTGCTGCATTTTCGTAGTGGAATAATTCTCTTGGTCTTCCCATTCTGACAGCAATTTCTTCCATGATCTTCCAATCGAGCATGGTTCCTTCAGGTGGTTCTTGAGCTTTACGTAACCATTGAACTCTTCTTTCACCACTGGTAAAGGTACCTTCTTGTTCACCCCAACCTGCTGCAGGCAATACAACATCTGCTTCTGCTGCAGTATCGGTTAAGAACAATTCTTGAACGATTAACATTTCTAAGTTTGCAATAGCTTCTTTAGTATGCTTAATATCTGCATCTGAGAGTACAGGGTCTTCACCGTGGATGTATAATACTTTTAAGTCACCGGAGTGAGCAGCATTCATCATTTCAACTAAAGTTAAACCAGGAGTAGTTGGCAAGTCCATTTGATAAGCGTCTGAGAATTTTTTGGTAATCTCAGGGTTTACAACTTTTTGGTAACCTACATAGTCAGAAGGTAATGCACCCATATCACAAGCACCTTGTACGTTGTTTTGTCCTCTTAATGGGTTTACTCCTCCACCAATTTTACCAACGTTACCAGTTAACATTGCTAAGTTAGCGGTGGACATTACGTTATCTGCACCGTGAGAGTGTTCTGTAATACCTAAAGAGTATACGATAGCTGCATTTCCTGCTTTAGCATATTCTAAAGCTACACGTTCAATTTGGTCAGGGTCAGCTTCAGTAATTTTTGCAACGGTTTCAAGGTCGTACTTCATTGCAACCTCTTTCATTTCTTCGTAACCTTTGGTTCTGTTTTTAATGAACTCATCATCTTGCAAGTCGTTTTCAATGATGATTTTAATCATACCGTTCATTAAAGCTACATCAGTACCTGTCTTGAATTGCATGTATTCGTGAGCTAATTTTGCGGTAGGAGTGAATCTAGGATCAGCTACAACTAATTTTGCACCGTTTTTAATAGCTCTGATAATTTTACGACCGAATAATGGGTGAGCTTCCATGTTGTTGGAACCGATACAGAA
The DNA here is from genome assembly GCF_937906425.1 of uncultured Methanobrevibacter sp. Lineage (GTDB taxonomy): Archaea > Methanobacteriota > Methanobacteria > Methanobacteriales > Methanobacteriaceae > Methanobrevibacter. The sequence goes on from NZ_CALCYR010000189.1 coordinate 5,682, forward strand.
GATGAAGTCAGCTTCTTCAATACTGTCGTAACCATTGGTACTTGCACCTGAACCGAAGGTTGTTGCAAGACCAGCTACAGTAGGACCGTGACAGATACGTGCACAGTGGTCTACGTTTTGGGTACCACATCCAGCTCTTGCCAATTTTTGGGTAATGTAAATGTTTTCGTTAGGGGATCTAGCACATGCATAGAAACCTAATTTGTTAGGGTCAGTGTCTGCATATTTTTTAAGGGTGCTAGCTACTAAGTCTAAAGCTTCATCCCAGGAAGCTTCTCTGAATTCACCGTTTTCTTTGATTAACGGAGTTGTTAATCTGTCTGGGTGATTAATGAATTGGTATCCAAAGTTACCTTTTGGACATACTTTACCTTCATTAACTGGGTGTCTTTTCCATGGTTCGACACCTATGATTTTTCCATCTTTGACCACAAAGTTGATACCACATCCAGTACCACAGTAAGGACAAATAGATGGTACGTATTTTATCTCAACCATTTTATAATCTCCATAATAAAATTTAAGATTTTTTAAAAGTTCACATATTATCAAAAAGCCTAACATTGCTTAAATTAGGTTTATTTAATTTAATAATTTTAAAAAACTAAATCCCATATTTAATCCTTTCAAAAATTATATTGTGAATTGTGTTTCATATACATGAGTATACTTTTATTGTGAATTGTGATCAATTATTGAAATCCAATAAAAGCTATTTGACAATAATAACAAATTGCATTATTATTTAAATAATAATCTTGAATAAGTGAATTTAAACCATTAATATAATAGGATTAATGATTTAATGATGTCTGAAAATGCATAATCAAAGCATATTGATTTTATGCAAAAACAAACATGATAATAAAAACATGATTTTATTCATAAACAGAAAGTTTAAAATCTTTTTAAATCAAAAATTTTAAAAATCTATTTTTTCTAAAATTTAAAATCCTAAAAATTAAAAATTTTAAAAATTATTTAAATTAAAATCATGTGTAAATTTGTAAATATAAAATATCTTTATAATAATAAGATATTATAATATTTTTTTGCAAAAAATATTAAAAGCCTTCATATTTCATATTTTTAGTAGGAAAAATATTAAAATCCTTAAAAATCATATTTTGTGGGAAAAACACGACTTTTATAAAATATTTTTAGTGGGAAAAATATTAAAATCCTAAAATATTTTTAGTAGGAAAAATATTAAAAGCCTTTAATTTTTATACGAAAATCCCATAGATTTTAAAAATCCACAGCGTTCAACCATAAAAGATTGTTAATAACTTATTGATAAATTCAGGTTTCATAAAATATCAATAAGTTACAATCTAAATTGGAAGATTACATATAAAAAATTTTTATATATAACCAGTTAAATTTTATCGATTTAATCAATAACTGTTATAACTATCTAGTCACGTAAGTATACGAACCAGTAAGCACATGCTACGAATACAGCAGCACCGACAATGTTACCTAAGGTTACAGGAATTAAGTTATTGACGAAGAATTGTGTCCAGGTTACAGGAGATCCTAAGAATATACCTAATGGTATAAAGAACATGTTTGCAACACTGTGCTCAAATCCAATACATACAAATGCCATAATTGGGAACCAAATTCCGAAGAATTTACCTACTACATCGTCAGCAGCATTAGCTAAGTATACAGCTAAACATACTAACCAGTTACAACCGATACCTCTGAGGAAACATTGTACCCAAGTTAAGGAAGCAGTAGATTTACCAGCTGCCATAAAGGTAGCTCCACCTAATGCTTTAGTGTTAGCAATAGTAATTGCACCTGCGGAAAATGCTTCAGGTACCATAATACCGGTCATGTAAGCAAGTACATATGCTACAAAGAGAGCACCAACTAAGTTGAAGACCCAACTTCCTACCCAATTTTTGAGTAATCCTACAATATCAGTTTTACCGTCTAAAAGACCCATAGTCATAAACATTACGTCACCAGTGAATAACTCAGATCCACAGATAACTACCATAATTAAACCTACAGGGAACACTGCCCCGAATAATAATTTAGAAATACCTACAGGAACTCCACCAGCAATAGCACCAGTATTTGCTACTTCTGCAAGTAAACCTCCGAATGCAATATATGCACCTGCTAAGAAACCTAAAATAGCAAGTTTTAAAATAGGCATTTCACCTTTTGCGGTAGCTGCAGATGCAACTGCTTTTGCAGTATCTGCAGGACTTTTAAAAGAACTCATGATATCTCAACCTCTTTTTTTAAATTATCCCATATAAAAGTTCAATACTCCCATGAAAAAATTTCAATAAGAGAGCATTAATTATAATTATTTATCATTCATATAAAAAGACTTTGCTATTAAAATCAAAAGAAAAGACTTATATATGAAAAATGTTCACCATTTCTAAGTAAAAAATGATGCAGAACGAAAATAATTTTAAAAAAAATAATTTTTGTTTAATAAAAAATCAAAAAAATATACAATTGTTTAATTTTGTAAGAAAATGGCAAGAATAATATACAATTTTGATTGACCTAAATATTTACGAAATAAAATTGATTTCATATTGATTAAAAATCAAATCAATATCAAATTTTTTTAAGAGAATTTAATAGGAGATATGTAAAAAATAAGGACAATAAACTAATATTACATATACTACAATTCGTAAAAATCATTGAAAATTATGAAAAAATTTATAAAAATTTCCAAATCGATGATAACTTAACTTACATCAGTCAAAAAAATTATCAAAAAATGCGAAAAACACATGAAAAAGTACATTAAAATAGTTAAAAATACGACATGACTATAAAGGGAAAAAACGAAAAAAATTTATGAAAAATTTCAAAAAATTTCATCAAAAAACAGTGAATTTTTATGAAAAAAATTAGTAAAAAATCTATAATGATTAATCATGATAAATTAAAAAAATTATAAAAATTTAGATAATGGCATTAAAAAAAATGTCTAAGATATAATAAAAATATGTATAAATGGCCTTGTTGAAATCCTAAAAATTTTTATAAAAATTTTCTAAAATTACGGATTAAAATAACTAAAATAAATTTTTTAAAATAGGTTTTCAACATCCCCAATAAAATAAAATAATATAAGTTTTTAAAAAAAAAGTTCAAAATAAAAAATTAAAAAGAAGCCTAGAAAAGCTTTAAAACTATAAAAAAAGGATAATATATTTAAATGATAATATATAAAATTATTACTACGATTGTAAATTATATACATATAATATCTATTTTAAGAAAAAACTGACAATCAGCAATGAAAATCAGTCAGTTAAATGTATTTAAATTAAGTCGTTAAATCATTAATCAAATCATTAAACATATTTAACTAGTCAGTTTTTTACATAATTAAGATATTAATTCATTAATAAAAATTTACTCTTAAAAAGGAGGATAAAATGAAAAATAAAATTATAGTATCTTTATTGCTTGTTTTATTAGTTGCTATTTCCCTTTCTGCAGTCAGTGCAGAGGATAATGCAATAGATGATGCTATATCCGATAGCACTGATGCTATTTCAATTGATGACAGTGCTACAGATTCAATAACAGATGAAATTAGTAAAAATAGTGATGGCAAGGCATTAAGTGATATTGGAGGAAACAATATCGTACCGGCTCATACTCAAGACATTACAAATGATAGTGAAATAAAGAAAAGTATGAACCAATATGTTAGCAATAACACTATTGAACTAGAAGGCCTTGTCAATCTCAGTAAAACCAATTATACTGTGGAAATGAACAATCCAATAGTCTTAAATGCTTCTTACAGAATCCATGGAGGAATATTCCACAATATGAATAACCTGGATTATTTCTTTGAGGTGACTCCAAAATCTCAAAACGGTCCTATTGAAGTGGAACTTGACAGTTGTACATTTGTTGTAAAAGGCAATGAGAACATTATGATTGCAACAGGTGAAAACATAACTTCAAGAAATTACATTAACCTTGCAGCAATCACAATCAAGAACTGCAAGATCATTGCAGCAAACAATGAAACAGACATTTCCAATGTTATATTGCTCAATATCAATACTGACAGACCTACAGCAGGCAGCAGCGGTAGAATTTATCTTAGCGCAAATACTTTAAATGGAGCAACAGGATTGAAAATAGGCGACATTATTTATAATCTAAGTGATAGTGACACCATAATCCTTCCAAATGTTACCATAAAATATGACACACATATTGAAATGGCCAACATTACAACATTGGCATATGATCCAAATGTGGACGATATAAGTTATTATCCAATTAAATTAATAGACGAAGATGGAAATCCAGTTGTAGGTCCATTAGTAACAATATATGGAGACCGTATTGATGGAATGCTTATGATAGCAACCGATGAAAACGGTACTGCAAAATTGCCATTGAAATTTAATGAAACTGGATCCGTATATGCAGTATTTGCAGGAAATGACAATTATAATGCTGCTTCAATGGAAGTTGGAACCATAACTGTCAATAAAAAAGCAAGTTATTTAACAGTTAAAAACTATTCCTTCAAAACAACTGCTACAAAAACATTGACTGCTACATTTAAAGACAAAAATGGAAATCTTGTTAAAGGAAGAAAGGTTACATTTACAGTTTATGGCAAAACATATACAGCTACAACAAATGCAAAGGGTGTTGCAAGTGTAAAAATCAGCCTAGTTAGAGGCGGAACTTACACTTACACAGCTAAATTTGCAGGAGATGCTGTTTACAAAACCGTAACCTCTAAAGGAACTCTTAAATTGACCAAAGTTGCCAGCGCTTTAACAGTTAAAAAATACACATTTAAAAAGGCTGCTAAAAAAACCATTAAGGTAACTTTAAAATCCGGTTCCACTCTCCTTAAAAGCAAAAAGGTTAGCATAAAAGTTAATGGAAAAACATTTTCAGCTAAAACCAACTCCAAGGGAGTTGCAAGCATTGTTATTAAATTAACTAAAAAAGGAACATTTTCCTACACTGCTAAATTCGCAGGAGATGTAACCTACAAAGCTAGCAGCAAAGCTCAAAAAATTGTTATCAAGTAATTAAAAAGCAATTTATTTTTAAAAAAGTAATAAGAAACATATTCCATGCATATGCACTTATTACTTACTATTTTTATTTTTTTAAGACAATTTTAAACAATATTCTATTTTTATTTAAGTTCATACAAGTAAAACAAGCCATTTTCAGAACTTTTAAAACTGATTGCCTATTTTTATTTAAGTTCATACAAGTAAAACAAGCCATTTTCAGAACTTTTAAAACTGATTGCCTATTTTTATTTAAGTTCATACAAGTAAAACAAGCCATTTTCAGAACTTTTAAAA
>NZ_CALCYR010000190.1 GCF_937906425.1 uncultured Methanobrevibacter sp.
GTGCAAGAGCATTTGAAAACTAATCGGTTGGATTTCAAGTGAAAACTATATAAAAAAAATAATAAAAAATAATAAAAAATAATAAAAATAGCTAAAAACAATTAAAAAGAAAAGAAAATAATAAAAAATAGTTAAAAATAGCTAAAAATAGCTAAGAATAATTAAAAAAAAAGAAAATAAGAAAAAATAAACAAAATCACTTCAATAAAGGATTTTCAATCCCAATCTCCTTACACAATTCATCGATTTCATGAGTAATCTCATTCAATTCTCTTTTAACTTCAAGTCTACGCTTATAAATCTTTTCAAGATCAATAGGGTCTTCCGCTTCAAAGGTATCCACATATCTAGGAATGTTTAAATTGAAATCATTCTCAATGATTTCCCTTAAATCAGCTCTATGGGAATACCTCTTAATTTCTTCCCTATTTTCATAAGTTTCAATGATTTTATCAATATCACCAGTTCTCAGATTGTTTCTTAGCTTCACTTTCTTAAAGTCATGTGATGCATCAATAAACAGAATATCATCATCATAGCCTCTGTCCTTCCTAAAGACCATTATACATGAGGGAATGTTCTTGCTGTAATAAATGTTTGCAGGAAGTCCGATTACAGCATCCAGATAATTGAAGTCGGAAATGATCATTTTTCTAATCTTTTCCTCCTTTGCACCTCTAAATAGAACACCTAAAGGTGCAAGAATTGCCATTACACCATCAGCTTTAAGATAATGAAGCATATGCATGATAAATCCATATTCCGATTTGCCGCTAGGTGGAAGAACCTTGAAATCCTTGAACCGTTCATCATACAATAAGCTTTTATCTGCAGACCATGGAATTCCATAAGGGATTTGGGACACTATTGCATCAAAGATTTTACCCCTATGTTGAGGATTTTCAAGGGAATCACCCTGCTTAATCTCAAACTTCTTAAAGTGAAGGTTGTGGAGAATCATGTTTTCCCTTGCAAGGTTGTAGTAATATGTATCCACTTCCTGACCGCAAATAAGGTCACAGTCAATCTGCTTGTTCAGTTCAAGAAGAAGAGATGCAGAACCGCAGCAGGGATCATAAACCGCATCAAATTTATCCCTGCCAATACAGACCAATCTTGAAAGGAGATATGACAATTCATGAGGAGTGTAAAAATCATGGGTCTTGTGGGCATAAAGAGAAAACTTACTTAAGAGGAATTCAAATGCATCTCCAATGCTGTATTGTCTTTTAAACTTATAATCCCTGGAAGAATATTCATTATAGGAATCCTTTTCATTTTCAGAATCAAATCCTATGGAAGAATATTTTATATATGAATCCCTTTCATTTTCAGAATCAAATCCTATGGAAGAAAATTCCTTATAGGAATTCCTTTCATGCTCTAAATCATAGCCCTCTTTTTCTTCACTGCTTAAATTCCTTTTTTCATAGTTTTTTTCAGGAAGGTAATCTGCCAATACCATATCTTCCATAAAATCAATCTCTTTAAGATTATGAAATTCTGCCTTGGCGCGACCTTGGTAGGGATGTGGATTAAAACTTAAAATAGGCAAAAAGTCAGGGGAGGTAGCTGAATTATAATCATTCAAATCAAAGTCAACAGAATCCAATGCATTTAAAATAGTCAAAATAACCCTATTTTTATCATTTTGAGTTTTGCCCAATGTTGAAGCATATAAGTCAACGCTTTCAAATAAATTCTCAAAGTCCTCCTGACTGTCAGTGCCCATGGAAGAGGAGCTGATCTGATCAAAGGCAAAATTCAAATCCCCTATCTTAAAATTATTATTGGAATGAAGAATATTTCTAAATAAGAATTCCGGATATATGAAATAACCTAATTCTTTAACGGAATCATCACGCAAGCCGCCTTTATCATAATAATCATCATGCCAAGCCTCTTCAAAACTTGAAAAATCATTCCTAGAATCTTCCATTACTTTCCTATCCAAGTACCTTTCAATGTTTAGAGAGAGATACTTGTATGAAACAAGACCTAAAAAGTACTTCTGAAAATCCTCATCGGTTAAAAAACCAATCTCATTTGAATTTTTCAAATCCTGATAAATATGCCACAACTGATTTCCCAATTCACTTTCCATATCAATTCCCCTAAATGATTTATCCTTTAGACAATACCTCATGAATAATTGATTTTTCGATTGATCTTTCAAGCTCGACAAGTTCCAAGTTTAAGTTTATTCGTTTGTCCATTAAATTAAATAGCTTACCATAATTTTTTTGAGTTTCATAATCAGGTAGAGCTATATTAATTGATTTAAGATGAGTAGTTTTGATGATTTTTAATGTTGAACCCTCTTCAATCTTATGCAATTCCCTTGGAAAGAGGTCGCTTTTAAGAATATGGAATATGAAATCAACATCAAATCCCTTCTTTACCCTAACGATTGCATAATACATTGGAATGATAATGCCCTCTTCCTCTATCTTACTTACCTTAGATCCTGCCAATAGGATAACAATATCATTCTTTCTAGAGAAGAATTTTTCACTTATGTCATCTGTAACCTCTACATCCTCCACATCAAGCTTGGAACTGTTATCCGAATATGTTTTTTTAAGAATCCTTTCCTTATGGGTAATTCCATCCTGATACCTTTTGACCCTTACTCCAGTAAAGATATCTGCAATCTCTTCAAATTTATATTTTTGAATCATACATTCACCCTGAAAAAAAATTATAAAAAATTATTAATTGAAAAATTTAAAAAACAGAAAATGAAAGTTTTAAAAATATATCCAATATCATTTTATAATAATTATAATTTTTATTGTTCTTAAACTTAAGGATTAAAGATTTAGAAAAAAAGCTATCTTTTAAGAAATATCTTAAAAAATTACAGAAATAAATTAAATGAAAATTATGATTAAAAAAATAGTTTTAAATCGATTCTAAAATTGATTCTAAATTGAAGAAAATAAATGTCCTAAAAACTTAGATTTAAAAAAATAGACAATTTGGAAAAAGGATGTAGTCACCCCCTAATTACATCCTTGTGAAAATGGAGCACCCCCGTATCCATTTTATGATAATAAAATATGGATCACCCCCAATAATCCACATTTCATCATGAATATAAAGTTTTAGAAATATGAACTGCATCTGCAATCCATATTTCAAGTTAAATTATCAATTATGGGAAATCACCCCCTATTTCCCAAAAAGCTGAAAAAACCACCCCCATGTTTTTCCAGATTTTACCGATTGATAATTTAATATTGATTTTTCAATAAGACCACCCCCGTGCCCTATTAAAAAAATCAATGGAGGACGGTAAACATGAACAATGAAATATTTTTAAATATTAGACTTTAAAAATCTAAATCAATATCAATACAAGTAACATAACAGAAAACATCAAACCTAATGGGTAAACATTATACTTCTTATCTAATTCCTTTAAGTTTAAAACAATTGAATAAAGATGATTAAAACTTTTCAGCTTTTTCTTGCCTTTTGCTGCAAGATTTCGGCAGGATCCTGCAAGATAGGCAATTGACAAGCAATCATCATTTTTTTCATAAATCATAATTTTTAGATACAGCTCCTGAAATTTTTTTTAAAAAATTTAACTTAAAAATAAATAAAAAAAATCCCAATTTTTTTACATGAGTTTACGAACAATGTATACAATATACATAATGAAATCTATTGGATATTAAGATAATTTTAAAATTTCATTAAAATTAATCAAAATATCCATTCTTTTGAGAGGTCATTTATTATGTTAAAAATGTTTTTAAATTTTGAGATCTTTTAATATGACTAATATTTTTAGTAGAATTTAAAAACCGTTGAAGTTTACTGGCAAATCTGAATTTTATAGATTTTCAAGAGTTTTGATTTTGCTGAAAAATTATACAATAGAAAATTTTTCATGTATAAAATATTTAAATCAAAGCCTGAAAATTCATTCAACAGCTTTTAAATTATTTTAAATTTTATAGTGTTTGAAATTTTTAAATAATTTTAAATTTTATGGTTTTTGAAATTTTTTAAATTTATTTTTAAGTTTAACTACAATTGATGAAAAATTTTAAAAAACCCAATTGGAGTTTTCAAATTTTTTCACCAAGACCAGGATTAGATCTTATTTTTTAAAAGCATGAATCAAATTATTAAAGGTGTTTTTATGAACAAAATGATCCGTGGAATATTTAAACAGTTGAACATATGGAGTTATATACACAAAGCAAAAAACATATGAAAAGTTTTTTGATAGTAGAAAACTATGAAACAAACAACAAAGGAAGTGTTCTTTAGTTTAGTGACAAATTCAATGCTTGAAAAAAATAAGAAAAACTTTCGTTTTTCAGAAGTTTTTTCTAATCACAATTAGTATTATGAACTTTATAGTATATAAAGGTTTCGTTCTTAAACTTAATGACATTATCATTTAATTAAGTGACATTAATATTTTAATAGAAATATTATAAAATTAGGGAAAAAGTAGTTAAAATTCATATTAAAGGAATATAAAATTATAAAAAAAGTATTAAAAATAGCTAAAAGAAAAAAAGAATAAAAAATTACAAAAAACAGCTCTTAAAAAGAATTAAAAATAGCTAAAAGAAAAAAAATAAAAATTTGATAAAAAAAATAAAAAAAGAAAATCAAAATTAATTAAAATCTTGATTGTATGCATCAGTGTCTTCTACTCCATTGGTATAATGTTTTTGAGTGCTTGGATCGTAAGCCTCATTTACACCATTCTTACGGTCAATGTGTTGGATACCATTGGAATCAGTGTATTCCTTGATATAATCCTGATCTTGTCCTGACCAATAATAGCCATCACTTGAAGAAGAATTTGAAGCAGTGCTTGAAACAGAACTTGTATTTGAACTAGTTGAAGAGGCATCTGTTGTGGAACTTGAAACATCAGCAGCCCCATTTGTTTCACCTGTAGCATTATCACCCAAGGTATAAATTTTTAAACTTTTAATCATATGTTCAAGGATTTCCTGATCCTTACAAACAATCATTACATTATCATGAGTTTCAGGACTTCCTAAAAATGCCATATAAGTTCCGTTTTCCTCATTATACCAAACAGTTTGATTAACAACAGTCTGTTCTGTAGCATTAGCCTTAAAGTCATCACGTAAAAATGCCAATTCCGCCGCTGCAACAGCACTTCCATTTTCACTGTTAAAGTAATAAACAATTAAGTCATGTTGTGTGTCATTAATAAAATTTATTCCTTCACTGATTACAGATGAATTGGATTCATCAGATATTGGAATATCAATGGAACATGAGTTTGACACTTCCAAACTTTCATACTTTACAGAATCATCATAATTTATCAAGAAAAAAGAAGCTCCGATTACTACAACAACAACAAGAATCGCCAGTAGCATATGTTTTAAATCCACAATTAACCTCCTTAATCAAAACCACAAATAATATAATTAGAATAATTTTTAAAAAAATATTTTTAATAAAATATTTGAAAATATAATTAGAATAATTTTTAAAAAAATATTTTTAATAAAATATTTGAAAATAT
>NZ_CALCYR010000191.1 GCF_937906425.1 uncultured Methanobrevibacter sp.
AATAAATTTAAATTTTAATTATTAAAAAACTAAAAAAATAAATTTAAATTTTAATTATTAAAAAACTAAAAAAATAAATTTAAATTTTAATATTAAAAATCAGAATATTAAAAAATTTGAAGGTGTGCAAATGTTAAGAAAAGAAGATGGTGACTACTTACTGAAAATAGCTAAACTTGCTATAGAAACTTATGTAAAGGAAAATAGAAAAATTGAAATGCCTTCAGATTGTCCTGATTATTTGAAAGATGAACTTGGAGTATTTGTTACACTAAACAAAAACAATAATCTGAGAGGATGTATCGGTTATCCAGAACCAATTTTCCCATTGATTGAAGCAACAATAGATTCTGCAATTTCAGCAGCAATAAGAGATCCACGTTTCCCACAGGTAAGTGAAGGTGAATTGGATTCACTTGAATATGAAATTACAGTGCTTACAAAACCTAAATTAATAGAAGTTGAAGCTCCTGAAGAATATCTTGAAAAAATCACAATAGGAGAAGACGGACTTATTGTGGAAAAAGGATTCTTTAAAGGACTTTTATTGCCACAGGTTGCAACAGAATACAATATGGGCAGACAGGAATTTCTCGAACACACCTGCATAAAAGCAGGACTCAGTCCAAATGCATGGCTTGAGAGGGAAACCAAAGTTTTCAATTTCCAAGGACAAATATTCAAATAAATCATTTTTATACAAATTATGAAAAAAACTTAAAAAAAATAATTTTTACAAAAATCATTAGGAGATAAAACAATGATGTTACCAACTATACCAACCCCTGAAGAATTATTGGACAAGGGTTTTAGAAGAGGAAAAAAGGCAGCTGATTTAAGAAGAGGGGAAAAGATGCCTAAACATTTAAAAGGTAAAAGACTTGAAGAGACAAGAGTCATTACCTCCTGTCAGGTCATTAAAGACAAGCTTAAAATGATTATAGACCGTACCCCTGAAATTGAAGAGCTTCCAGAATTTTATCAAGATTATATAGACATTACTGTAGGTGTGGATGATTTTAAACAAGCCTTAGGTGCTTTAAACTGGGCTTATGGAATCATTACACAACTGGAAAAGGAATATGGTGCTAAAATTAGAAGAGCACCATCTGAAAAGGCAGCCGGACTTCGTAAACAAGCATACGGAAGAATATCTTCAGTTGTCTACAAGATTGAAAAGGATCTTGACTTTTTGGATTTTGCAAAACAAAACCTGAGAAACATGCCAACAGTTGATTTTGAGGCAACAAGCATTGTAATTGCAGGTTTTCCAAATGTTGGAAAATCCACATTGCTTACCCACATCACTGATGCAGAACCTCAAGTTGCTAATTATCCATTTACAACCAAGGGAATTCAAATAGGCCACTTTGAGAAAAGATGGAAACATTATCAAATCATTGACACCCCCGGATTATTGGATAGACCTATTGGAGACATGAATGACATTGAACTGAATGCTATGGTTGCTTTGGAACACTTGGCAGATGCAATATTGTTTATCTTTGACAGTTCAGAAACCTGCGGTTATCCTCTTGAAAACCAATACAATCTTCTTGAGGAAATTAAAAATATATTTGACGCTCCTATAATCTATCTATTCAACAAGATGGACATTGCAGAATATGATGGAATAAGACATGACTATATTCAGGAATATATTGACAAGACTGAAAACCCATTGCTTATTTCAGCAGCTGAAGGTGAAGGAGTTGAAGAGATTATCAAATTAATCCAACAGGTTGAAAAAAGGGAAAGAGTCTCTGAAGACGACTATGAAGAGGAAGATGGAAATTACTTCGATCTAACTTAAGAAATAAAAATACTATAATATCCTTAATCGTACAACCGAATACAAAAAATAAAAATATTATAAAATACCATAATCATATGAATATATTTTAAAAATAAAAGACATATAGACGATAAAAAATTAATTAAAAGGATATTAATTTTAATTACTTTTATATACTAAAATAGAAAAGTTTATAAATAAGTAAGTTCAAGTATATTTTAATAACAAAAATAAACTAAAAGTTTTAAACTATTAAAATTAATAAAAACGAATTTTTATAAAAAATTTTTATAGTTTAAAAGATAAAATATATGTAAAGGAATATTGAATTAGTTTCACTATAAATCATTAAGAAATATTTGATTTCTTAAACTTAAAAAATAGAATTTTTAAACTGATTTAATATTTAGCGGTCGAAAAAAATAAAATAAAAAAATAATTACAAGGGGTTATACTATGAGTGACAATTCCGAAGAAATTAAAGAAAAAGCTGAAGAGTTCAAAGCAAAAGCAGAAGCAAGAACTGAAGCTAATAAAGAAAAATGGGATGAAACCTATAATAAAGGAAAAGATGTAGCAGAAAAAGTTGGCGAAAACATCAGTAAAACCATCGATGATACAATCATTGCTGTAAAAGGTTTACAAAAAAACTTTGATTCAAGATACCAAGAATACAAGGAAACTGCTACTACCAATAAAATTCCTGTAGACATTGCAGAAACCAAGGATGCTTACTACATTCAAGCTTATTTGGCAGGTGTTGCAAAAGATCAAATTAGCATTGAAGCAACTGAGAAAACCATTACAATTCAAGCTCATTTCACCAACATATTGGATAAAATTGAAGACAGCGAAGAAAATCCTGCAAAATTAATCATAAGCGGATTTAAAAAGGGAGATGCTGAAAGAACTATCAAATTAGTTGAGGAAATCATTAAAGAAGAAGTAAGCGCTAAACAGGACAACGGTATTTTATTCATAACTGTTCCTAAAAAGGAAATCCCAAAAACAACTGTAGATATTGAATAAATTTAAAAAAAAATTCAAAAATCTATTGAAATTTTCTAAAGTTTAATTATAATATTATGATGTCAAATCATAATATTAATTTTTTCTTAAAAAAAAATTTATAGAATATTAGTATAAAAATCCCAAAATGAAAGAAAATTTGCTAAAAAAAGGGAAATATTTAATACTATGTTCATATATAATATTACTATATTCTAAATGGAGGTGAAAATTATGGCTATTCCTAAAGCTCCTGTTAATAGGATCATTAAAGAAGCTGGTGCTGAAAGAGTAAGTGCTGACGCAGTAGAAGCATTAGTAGCATACTTAGAAGAAGACGCAGCAGCTGTATCTAAAAAAGCAATTGAATACGCAAAAATTGCTAAAAGACAAACTGTAAAAGCTGATGATATTAAATTAGCTATCAAAGACGAATAAGATAATTAATTATCTTATTTTTAATTTTTTTAAAACAAAATTTATTTTTTATATTTTTTCTCCTTTTTTTAAAACCGACTATTTTTAAATTACTTAATCCAAATTACTAATTTTCACTAGTTTTAAATTACTTAACCTAAATTACTAATTTTCACTAGTTTTAAATTACTTAACCTAAATTACTAATTTTTACTGAATAAAAATAATTATTTAAATTAACTTTTTTAACTGAAATAAGTTAAAATTTCTTTAATATTTAAAAATCTTATTTTTACACCTATTTTTATAAATTTATAAAACAAGACCATTAAAATCTAAAATAAGATAAATTTTAAAATAATTTTAAAAATTAGAATAAAATAGAATAAAAGAAGTAAAAATTAGAATAAAATAGAATAAAATAGAATAAAAGAAGTAGAAGTTAGAATAAAATAGAATAAATAAAAAAAAGAAAAGAAAAAAGTAAGAATTAATAAAATAAAAATCTATTCATATCTTACTTTACCAATATGTCTAGTTGCACCAGGATCTTCATCATTGAAATGAGCCAAATAGTAAACAAACCATTCCAATGGAATTACAAGAACAAATGGAGACAATAATTTATTTACATCAGCGTAATCCTTTAAATTGTAAATAATTGTCTTAGCTTCCAATTCTCCTTTAGCAGTTCTGATAGCCTTCTTGGTTAATTCATCCACTTCTAAATCAGCATCCAAAAAGATTAAAGGAACATCCTTTTCTGCTCTTTCAATAAGACCATGTCTAAATTCAGAAGCATAAAGTGGACAAGCATGCTTAATGGCTCCTTCCATCAACATGGTCATGGCCAATTTATATGCAAGACCAAAGTTAACTCCACTACCTAAGCAATAGAATCCATCTTCATCCTTTAACTCTTCTGCTAATTTCTTGGAATCCTCTTCAGTTTCTTCCAATAGCTTTTCAACCAAATCAGGCATTTCAGCCAATTGATTTAGGATTTCATCAGCCTTTTCATATCCAGATGCCTTAAATAAAATTTGATAAAGACATGCCAATTGAGTAATATAGGTTTTAGTACCTAAAATTGCCTCTTCAGTATTTCCTAAAGTAATGACAGGATATTTGGCTTCCTTGATCATGTCACTTTCAGGCTCATTTGAAATAGAAACTGTTTGAATTTCAAATTCATTAGCTCTTCTTAAAGCAGCCAATGTATCAGCGGTTTGACCGGATTGGGAAGTGGCAATAAACAAGGAATTTTCACCCTTGTTTAATTTTTTATTATAAACAAACTCATAACCAGTGAAAACCTGAATTTTTAAATCACTTACAAGTGCTAATGCATCTCTAATAGAATAACATGTGGAAATGGAACTTCCACAACCGATTAAATAAATGATATCTACAGATTCTGCAATTTTTGAAATATTTTCCATATTTTCCAACTCAGAAGCAAAAGTCCTTCTTAAAGCCTCTGGTTGTTCCATCATTTCATAATACATTTTATATTTCATAAAACCCCTCGATATATTTTTTTTAAAAAAATGAAATAGTTATGAATATAATTTTAGCAAATAAGACAATAATCAATTATTATCTTTTTTATATTAAATTATAAATTTTAGAAATTTTTTAAATTCAGCCAATATTAAAAAATCAAATAGAATAAAATCAATCAAGTTATCCTACTTAATCATATATATTATTACTATCTTTATAAATCATTATATAAATAAGTTATTTAGAAAATTAAGAAAATATATAAAAAATAAAGATAAAACAATAGAAATATACTAAAATTTTTAATTAATAAAATCTAAAAATAGAAATAATAATAATAAAAATTTACAAAAACTTCACTGAAAAAAATTAAATAAAATCTAAAATAAAATTTAAAATATTTTATCAAAAGAAAAAAAACTATTAATTTTTTAAATATACATTTAGAAAATAATTACTAAAAAAATAATTTTGGGATTGAAATGGAAATTGATTTAAAGAAACTTGGTATGGAAAAAGGACAACAATACGAAACCATAATTACCACCGTCAACAAGGATGGCAAATCAAATACAGCCCCATTTGGACTAAGGGTTTTGGATAAAGATAAAATCCAATTGGGAATTTTTGAAGGTGGAAACACAATCAAAAACCTCCAGGAAAATAATGAATTTATAGTGAATGTCAGCTCTAATCCAATCATGTTTACACTAGCAAGCATCAATACAATCCCAGAAGAACATATTACTAGAATAAAAAAAGAAGATAAAGAATTAGCTTATTTTACAGAAACTGACGCTTATTTCATTTGCGAAATTGAAAGCATAAAGGCAGGTCTTAGAAAAGATCAAATTAATGAAAGCACAAGATACCATATTAAAGCAAATGTAAAAGAAATTTGCATAAATAAAAAATGTCCTAAAGTCATAAATAGAGGAATCCATGCACTTATTGAATCTTTAGTGAATTATTCAAGAATAAATATAGTAAATGAAGAAATGCAGGAGTATTATATTGAACGAATAAAGGAATCTGAAAGAATAATTAAAAAGGTAGGCAGTGCAGAAGAAAAAGAGGCAATAAACATTCTCGTTGAAGAATTAAGAAAAGAAAAATTTGACATTTAGAATATGGTTAAAAATTAAAAAATTACGTTTTAAAAAATAAAAATTAAAATTTAAGAAAAAAAGCTTATTAAAAAAATAACTGTATAAAAAAATAAAAATTAAAATTAAAGAAAAAATAGCTATTTAAAAATAAAAAAATAACTGTTTTAAAAAATAAAAATTAAAATTTAAGAAAAAATAGCTATTTAAAAAATAAAAATAGTAAAAATTTGATTTATTAAATTTAAAAATCTAATTTAGGTATTGTCTTACCAAGTCAACGAAATCAAATTTTTCCAATTCAAATAAACCTAAATCACTAATTTTATAGTCTGGAATAACAAGCAATGCCATAAATGACAAGGTCATAAATGGAGAAGTTAAAGTACATCCTAAACTTTCTGCCAATTCATGCAAATCATTTAATTTGCTTGCCACATATTCACAATTTTTATCAGACATCAATCCAGCAATTGGCAATTCAAGAATGTCCTGAATATCATCTTCCTTAGAAACTACAGCCAATCCGCCTTTACTTTCCCTAATCAAATTAACAGCCAAAGCCATGTCTTCAGAATTAGTACCTACAACTACAATATTATGGGAATCGTGTGCTACAGATGATGCAACAGCTCCTTTTTTAAGATTGAATCCCTTAATGAAACCATTGGTAATATTGTTTCCGCCATATCTGTTAACAACTGCAATCTTGATAATGTCCCTATTCAAGTCAGGCAAAATAACCTTGTTTCTAACAATGAGAGTTTCCTCAGACTTTGCAGTGTATAGTTCCCCATCAAATGCATTCATTACATAAACATTGGTTGTCTCATCCATAAGGGAATTGACATAATCCATTTCCATAATTGGATCAAAGTCCTTTGGCTCAACTTCATCCAATTCAAAATTATTGATTAACTTTGGAGCTTCAACTTCAAACAAAGCCTCTCCACCATCAACAACAAGTTCCCCATGAACCCAAACCTTTTGAATCTCAAGGTTTCTCAAATCATCAACCAATGAGAAATTAGCAATTTTTCCAGCTTCAATTGCACCGCAATTAAGATTATAATGTTCAGCAGGATTAAAGGTAACCATCTTAATAGCTTCCTTAGGCTTGACCTTTAATGAAATAGCCTTTTTAACCAAATTGTTCAAGTGTCCTTGGGATAGGTCTCTTGCATCAATGTCATCACAAACCAAAAAGTCAAATGGAGTGGTCATAACATCCTCATCAATTTGATTTACTACAATATTACCGGCCATTTCCTCTTCAATCAGATAATTGATACGCTCATCAATGTTTAAAAGATTGTCCATATCCTTTGCAGATGAACCTTCACGAATCATTATTTTCATCCCTGCCTTTTTCTTTTCAATAGCTTCACTAAAGCTGGCAGTTTCATGATCTGTGGAAATTCCATAGGAAATGTACTTTTCCAAATCTGCCCCAGTTAAAAGAGGAGCATGACCGTCAATCGGCTTGTTTAACTTATTTGCAGCCTCCAATTTTTTCAAGACCTCTTCATCTTCAGACAATACTCCAGGGAAATTCATCATTTCACCAAGAGCAACCATTTCATCAAGTTTTAGAAGTTCTTCTATATCCTTGCTGTCCAAGGTGGCACCTGAAGTTTCAAATGGAGTTGCTGGAACACATGAAGGAACAGCGAAATAAAAATCAAAAGGAACATTTTTTCCATCTTCAATCATGAAGTTTATTCCATCAATTCCGCAAACGTTAGCTATTTCATGAGAATCTGCAACAACGGAAGTTGTTCCAAATTTCAATGCAGTCTTTGCAAAATTTGAAGGAGACATCTTTGAACTTTCAATATGAATATGGGAATCAATAAATCCCGGAATCAAAATTCCCTCATAATCAAGGTCAAGTTCGCTTTCATCATCACAGATAATTGGAATCACTTCAACAAAATATCCATCCTTAATGAAAATCTCAGCAGGATAAACCTCTCCAAACTCTACATTAAGATATTTTGCAGTAATTACCAAATCTGCATCCGGAAGAAAATCCTCATCCATTTGAATTTCACCGATTTCAATGTCACCCTCGCCTTCAACACTGATGACAACCTGATTGCCGTCCACATCAATAATTTTTTCGCCCATTTTTAAACTCCGAACAATTTATAATCATTTAATGAAAAATTTAAAATTTTAAACTCAAAACATTTATAATCATTTAATAAAATATTAAAATTTTAAACTCAAAACATTTATAATCATTTAATGAAAAATTTAAAATTTTAAACTCCGAACAATTTATAATCATTTAATGAAATTTTAAAATTTTAAACTCAAAACATTTATAATCATTTAATGAAATTTTAATAAAAATGAAAAATAAAAAACTAAAAAATAATAAAAAAATAGTAAAAACAAAATTAATGAATTCCTTAAAAATCAAATGAAAGAAAATGAAAAAATGAATTTTTCAAATTCTTAAAAAATAAAGCATTTTAAAAAGTCTTAAATTTTTAAATTAAATCTAAAGTCTTAAATTTTTAAATTAAATATAAACTTTTAAAAAACCTTAATATCCAATTATTCCTGTAAAGCATTGTATAAAACAGGTAAAAATGCACCTACATCAGTTACAATACCAACAACTTGTGCACTACCTCTGTCTGAAAGTTTAGTAACTGTAGATGGATTAATATCCACACAAATACTTTTTACTCTGGAAGGCAATAAGTTACCTGTTGCAATAGAATGCAACATAGTGGAAATCATTATAACCATATCAACTTCCTGAGCATATTTACGCATTAGTTTTTGAGACTCTACAGTGTCTGTTATGACATCTGGAAGTGGACCGTCATCACGTATGGAACCTGCCAAAACAAATGGAACATCATTTTTAACACATTCATACATTATTCCGCTTTTTAAAGTTCCGTCCTCTACAGCATTTTTAATTGAACCTGAATTATTGATTCTGTTGATTGCTCTCATATGGTGAGTGTGACCATGAGCAACAACTTCACCTGTTTTTACATTAACACCAAGGGAAGTTCCAAATTGATCACATTCAATATCGTGAGTAGCCAAAGCGTTTCCAGCAAAAATAACATCAATGAATCCTTCCTTAATAAGTTGAGCCACAATTCCGGCAGAACCGGTATGGACAATAGCTGGTCCGCCAACAAGTGCTATTTTTCCTCCTTTTGCCTTAACTTCCTTGATTTCACTTGCAACTTCATTAATAATGCTCATCATAGGTTTTTCAGAAGAAACTTCACTGTTCATAAATTCAAATACGCCTTGTTTACCTCTTGATCTTTGAGGAGGTGTGATTTTTACTCCCTCTCTTCCAACTACAATAAGGTCTCCCTCTTTAATATCTGCAATTGGTCTGCAAGTTGCGGTTTTAGCTTCCTCATCAACTACAATTAAACAGTCCATTTCAATTTCATTAACTAAAATCCATTCATTTTTATAATAAATTTGAGTAATATGATGGCTTGTTGAATAAAAACCTTCAGGAGCTACTTTATCTTTAGGAGATGGTACTAAATTAACTTCCTCGATTTCAGAAATTGAAACTCCAATGAAATTTAGTTCATCAAGAATAGCGTTTAAAGTATCGGGAGATTCAGCTGAAACCATAATCTTAGCTTTACTAGTATCAGATTTACGTTTTCCTATGTCAAATTCCAGTATATCAAAGTCCCCACCTTTATCCATAATAATATCCATGGTTTTAGGAAGAGTTAAAGAATCAATGATATGACCAGACAATTCTATTTCTCTTTTATACATTAAAAATCTCCTTAAAGTTTTTTTATAAATTTTATAAGTTCATGCGCAAAC
>NZ_CALCYR010000192.1 GCF_937906425.1 uncultured Methanobrevibacter sp.
GCGCTGCGTGGGCATGGACGCCTTCAACGCCGTCTGGTCCACCGCGTACGAGGTCGACAAGGCCCACGGCACCAATTACTTTGAAAACTTCAAAAAATACATGGAATACGTCCAAGAGGAGGACCTCGTGGTGGACGGTGCCATGACCGATCCCAAGGGCGACCTGGTTTCCCAAACGGGCGCTTTTCTCCAACGGAAGGGCTACCGTATCAAAATCCTGAACACCATCAATTTCAGCAAATCCATGCACTATAACCCCATGGCCTACGTTCACAGCGAAAAGGATATTCTTAAGCTGGTCACGACCCTCATCACCAACACCAAAGGCGAAGGCAAGGGCGGCGATCCGTTTTGGGAAAAGGCCGAAACGCTGCTGCTCACGGCCCTGATCGGCTATATCCATTATCACATGCTGGAAGAAGAACAGAACTTTTCCATCCTGCTGGATATGCTGAACGCCATGGAAGTGCGGGAGGACGATGAAAACTTCAAAAACGGGATCGACCTGCTGTTCGACGAATTGGAGGCGGTAAGCCCGGACGACTTTGCTTTGCGGCAATATAAGCGTTACAAATTAGCCGCTGGTGTGACATTATATATACGACATCTTACTTATGTGATAATTAAGGGGATGATCAAATCACGAAAGGAGACGAAACCCCATGAAAACCCCTACCATTACTGCCTTGTATGAACGCCTCAGCCGTGACGATGAATTGCAAGGCGACAGTAACAGCATTATTCATCAAAAACAAATACTGGAAGAATATGCAGCCGCCAATGGATTTTTTAGTTGTCAATTCTATGTTGATGACGGTTATAGCGGAACAAATTTTGACCGTCCAGATTTTCAGAGAATGATAAATGACATTGAAAACCAAATCGTTGGTACAGTGATCGTTAAAGATTTATCCCGACTCGGAAGAAATTATTATCAGGTCGGTTACTACACAGAAAAATTTTTTGTAGACCACGACATCAGGTTCATTTCCATATCTGACAATGTGGACAGTATCAATGGAGTGAATGAATTTGCTCCGTTTCATAACCTGATCAATGATTTCTACGCAAAGGATATAGCCAAAAAGCAGAGGGCTGTGATCGTAAGCAAAGGCAACGCAGGACAACGGTTAGCAACAAAGGCGATTTACGGCTACAAGAAAGACGAAAACGGTCAATGGATCGTGGATGAAGAAGCAGCATCAGTTGTCAGAAAAATCTTTCAGCTTTGCATTGATGGAAACGGTATTCAAATGATTGCAAATTATTTGTTTGCCCATCATATCAAGAATCCGTCAGCCTATACCGGACATTATCGTACAGGCGGAGTCGCAGAACAGAATCCGTACCTCTGGTCAGCCCAAACTGTAGCCGGTATTTTGTCAAGGCAGGAATACTGTGGTGATACGGTAAATTTCAAAACACACCGCAAAACTCTTTGCAGCAAAGTTGTCATCAAAAACCAACCCGATGAATATAAGATTTTCGAGAACACACATGAAGCTATTATTAGTCGGGAAGTCTTTGCACAGGTACAAGAAATCAGGAGCAAAAGAAAACGAATCAAGCCTATTGAAGAACCTGTTTTGTTTTCTGATATTTACTGTGCCGATTGCAAAAACAGAATGCATATTATGCGTTCGAGAAAATACAAAAAGACTAAGCCCGATTGCTACATCTGCTCTTTGTCACGCAAATCTGCCGCCCTAAAACAGTCTGTTTGTTCTTCGCATTATATCCAAGAAGCTGTGTTGATAGACAAGGTCACCGCATTCCTGAATGATATTATTCATGCTTCAGAAGATTTTGATAGATTCAAAAAAATCATCAACTTTGAATTAGCGAAAAAGAGTAAATCATCATCAATGGAAATAAAAAAAAAGGTTAAAAAACTAAAAAAACAAAATAACACAAAATGAAAATAAATAAATAAATAAGGTTAAAAAAGTAAAAATAGTTGAGAATAGTTTCTCAACTTAAAGACTTTGTCAAGTTTTTAGCATAAAACCAAAAAAGCTTGTTTATTCTTCTTTTTGTAAACCACAAGCAATTCTAAGTCTTTTACCAACGGTTTCAATAGTTTCTTGATCTTCAGCAGCTCTCATTTCTTTTAAGTTAGCTGCATCAGTTGCGTTTTCGTCAGCAAATTGTTTTTTAAAGGTACCGTCTTGGATTTCTCCTAAAATTGCTTTCATTTGTTTTTTGGTTTCGTCAGTAATGATTCTGTCTCTTCTGGTTAATCCACCATATTCAGCAGTGTTACTTACATCTTTCCACATACCGCCTAAACCGTTTTCATAAATGTCATCTACAATAAGTTTTACTTCGTGACAGGTTTCAAAGTATGCAATTTCAGGTTGGTAACCTGCTTCAACAAGGGTTTCAAATCCTGCTTTAATCAATGCAGTAAGTCCACCGCATAATACAGCTTGTTCACCGAATAAGTCAGTTTCAGTTTCTTCTTGGAAAGTGGTTTCAATAACACCTGCTCTGGTAAGACCAGTAGCTTTTGCCATACCTAATGCAAGTTGTAAAGCTTCTCCAGTAGCATCTTGTTCAATAGCTACTAAACCAGGAATTCCAAAACCTTCTAAATAGGTGGTTCTTACTCTGGAACCAGGACCTTTAGGTGCAAACATTACAATGTTTACATCTTCACCAGGTTGGATTAAACCAAAGTGAATATTATAACCGTGAGAGAAAGAAATAGTGTTTCCAGCTTCAACATAAGGAGCAATTTGTTCTTTATATACTTTTTCCTGGGTTTCATCTGGTAATAAGATGTGGATAATGTCTGCAGCTTCAGCAGCTTCTTCAATAGTTTTAACATTCATTCCATCATCAATAGCTTTTTGCCAGGATGAACCATTTTCTCTAAGACCGACAATTACATCTAATCCGCTGTCAGCCATGTTTCTGGATTGACCACGTCCTTGACTACCGTATCCAATAACGGCAATAGTTTTATCTGCAACTACTTCTGCGTCAACATCGTCTTCATAATACATTTTCATTTTAAAAGACTCCTTTAAAATTTTTGTTTAAATTTTTATAATTTTAAATTATTATTAAATAAAAATCATAGGTTTTATTAGCTAGATAAATACAAATCATGACTTGAATTAAAAACAAATAAAAAACAAATGAATTTAAAGCTAATAAACTTAATATATCCAATATAATTAAATTTGCTTAATAAAATAACAAACCTTATACTAAATATAATATTAATATATTTTGATTTAATAGTTTATAAAACTTGTTAATAATTAAAAATTCCTATTTGAAAAATTGAAAATGAGTTACAAATTAAAATAAGATAAAAAAAAGATTAAAACTGAATAAAAATAAGTAAAAAATTAAAATAAGATAAAAAAAAGATTAAAACTGAATAAAAATAAGTAAAAATTAAATGAGGTTAAAAAAAGAAAATTAAAGAGAATTATTCTCTTCCGTCAACTAAGACGTCTAATTTTCCAGTTTCTAAATCTATAATAAGTCCATGAATAGGAACTTCATCAGTAATTAGTGGGTGATTTTTAATCTGTTCAACAGTTTCTAAAACATTGGATTCTTCACCACTAATAGCTCCAATCCATTCAATTAAATCTACCTTATCAATTTCCTCTTCAGGAATGCCTCTAGCAATCATGTTGGTTCTGATTTTATCAGGATCTGCATTAGCCATACCACAGTCAGTGTGACCAATAACCATTACTTCCTCACATCCAAGGGAGTAAATTGCAGCTGCAATGGATCTGATTGCATCTTCTCCAACAATAGTGTTTCCTGCATTTCTGATTAATTTTACATCTCCTCTACCAATACCTAAAGCTTCTGGCAAGAAACAAGTTAATCTAGTATCCATACAAGTTAAAATAGCTAATTTCTTTTGAGGAAGGTGACCTAAACATACAGGTTCATGTTCTTCCACAAATTTTTCATTTGCCTTTAATACTTCATCAATCATCATAATATAATACCTCCATTGAATATCAATAATATAATTAAATACTATCTATACAATGTTTATATTTTTAGATAATTTAATTAAAATAATTTACTAAAAAAAATTTTGAATTTGAATGAAAAATAAAGAAAAATCTAAAAAAATAAACAAATTAAAGCCTTTGAATTTAAAAAAGCCATTATGGAAAATTTTTAAATAAAAAATTGAAAAGTTTTTAAATATCAACTGTTGACAGAACAATTGTTGCATGTGCAACATTTAAATACTATGAAATATTAAGTATATAATTAATAAATTAATTGAAAAAATCAAGTTTTAAGGTTAATTTATTAAAAAATAATTAATTAATTTAAAATATTAATTTATTAAAATAAAATGATTTTTTTTAGTAAAATAAGGAGGAAAAATGTCTCTTGAAAAATTTAAAGAAGTGGATGCAACAGATATTCCAATTGGAAAGTTTATCACTATGATTGGAAGAGGACATGCTCTTTATTTAAATCACCAACTGGAACCACTAAACATAAACGCTTCACAATTGCACAGTCTTTTTGAAATTAAAAGAAACAAAAGTTTAAATCAAGACGAAATAGCAAGAAGATGTAATGTGGATAAGGGCTCTGTTGCAAGATCAATTAGAAAACTGGAAGAAAAGGGATTGATTATTAAGAAAATTGATGAAAACAACAGACGTCAAAACATTATTTCCCTTAGTGAAAAGGGAGAGGAAGTTCTTGAAAAATCTCAAGAAATCCTTGACAAGTGGGAAGAAGAGGTATTCAGTGATTTAAGTCAAGAAGAAAAAGAAACTCTTCAAAATACATTAAAGAATATTGTGATAAAAACCATTTTATTTAATCAGGAACTAAAAGCCTGTAAAAAAGAATAAAAGAATCACTGAAAAAACCTTTATAGATTAATTAAACTTTCAAATAAAAATCACTGAATAAAGAGTAAAAAAGCTTAATTAAACTTAAAAATTATAAAGAATCAGCAAATAAAGAGTAAAAAGGTTTAATTAAACTTCCAGATTAAGTGATTAAAATCAATATTACAAAATTCATTAGAAGAAATGTTCATATAAGGAGAAATGGAATGAGCGAAACTAAAGAAAAAAATGAAAACATTAAAATGATTACAGGAGACCCTAAAAGAGCAATACACAAATTAAGTGTACCGATGATGGTCTCCATGCTTTTAATTATGATGTATAACATCGCAGATAGTATTTGGGTAGCCGGATTAGGAGCAGATGCTCTTGCAGCAATTGGATTTATCACCCCATTATTCATGGTCCTAGTCGGTGTTGGAAATGGTATAGGAGCTGGTGCAAACTCATTGATTGCAAGATACATAGGTGCAGACAATTATCCAGAGGCAAATAATTCAGGACTTCATGCAATTGTCCTAACAGTAATAGTCTCATTAATATTTACAGCAATAATGATTGCTGCAATGGTTCCAATTCTTCAAATGATGGGAGCTGGAGATACCATACAATATGCTTTAGACTATGGATACATTGTATTCGGTGCATTGATTATCTTTGTATACTCTGGAGTGGCATCTGCAATATTCAGATCTGAAGGAGACATGAGAAGGGCAACAATTGCAATTGCAGTTACAGCAATCCTAAACATGATTTTAGATCCAATATTCATCTATTATCTCAATCTTGGAATTGCAGGTGCTGCTTGGGCAACTGTTGTTTCCGCTACAATGAGCTGTATTGTAATGAGTTATTGGATTTGGGGTAAAAAGGACCTATATCTTGACCTATCCCCTAAAAACTTCAATTACAAAACAAGAATCATGATTGACACATTACAGGTTGCCATACCTTCAACAATGGAAAACATAATCTTTTCAGCACTTGCAATAATAATCAATTCAATGCTTGTTATTGTTGCCGGAACAACTGCAGTGGCTGTATATACAGCTTCAATGAGAATTGTTCAGCTATGTATGATTCCTTTAATAGGTATTGCAACAGCAGTGATTACAGTTTCAGGAGTTGCTTATGGAGCACACAATTACAAAAACCTTAAGATTGGACACAGTTATTCAATAAAATTAGGATTTGGAATTTCAATCTTGCTTGGAGCAATAATGATTATATTCTCAAACCAAATAGCTACAGCATTTTCATACACAAGTGCAAGTGTAGCCCTTGCACC
This sequence comes from uncultured Methanobrevibacter sp., assembly GCF_937906425.1. Taxonomy (GTDB): domain Archaea; phylum Methanobacteriota; class Methanobacteria; order Methanobacteriales; family Methanobacteriaceae; genus Methanobrevibacter. Next base: position 6,148 of record NZ_CALCYR010000192.1, read on the forward strand.
TCAAATAGCAACTGCAATAAGCGTATTAAGTCTTTTTGTACTTGCAATACCTCACGGTATAATGTCTTCAATGATGTTTCAGGGCGTTGGAAAGGGAAGCTATTCACTTTTAATCACATTGCTTAGGTCTCTGATTTTAGAAAGTGTATGCGCTTATATATTATGCTTTGTCCTAGGCTTTGGTCTTGTAGGAATTTATGCTGGAGTAGTATTAGGTTGTTTCATAGGAGGATCTATAGGATACTTCTGGGCAAAATACTTTATCAAGAAATTTGAAGTCATATCCAAAGACAGATATGAAGGTGTTGAAGCTTAAATAAATAGTTTTTAACTATTTATTTTTTTACTTTTTTACACTAGGTTTAAACTATTTAATTACTTTTTTTACAATAATTTTAAACTATTTTTTTACTTTTTTACATTAGTTTTAACTATTATTTTTCTACATTTTACAAGATTAATTTTAAACTATTTTTTTCTACTAATATTACATGATTAATTTTAAACTATTTTTTTACTTTCTTAATAGTTAATTTTTAACTATTTATTTTTCTACTAGTTTTACATGATTTATTTTTAAAAAAAAACAATTTTAGCGAATTTTAAATCAAAAGCCTATTAAATTAAATAAAAAAACTTCTCATTTAAAGAAAATTATAAGTATTTTTACAAAAAGTTTTCACTCAAATGAAAATTATTAGTATTTTTATAATTCGTTTTCACTCCATGAAAAGAAGAAAAAAATTAAAATAAAAAAATAAGAAATGAAATTAAATAAAATGTAAAAATAAGAATAAAATAAAACTAAAATAAAAAAAGAAGAAATAAAATTAAATAAAATTAAAAAATAAGAATAAAATAAAACTAAAATAAATAAAGAAGAAAAAAAATTAAATAAAATTAAAAAATAAAAATAAAATAAAACTAAAATAAAACTAAAATAAAAAA
>NZ_CALCYR010000193.1 GCF_937906425.1 uncultured Methanobrevibacter sp.
GCTTAAAAAAAGATTATTAAAAAGCATATAAACAATAATTATTTTATCTATTATGTATTATATATCTTTCAATATTATATAAATATTTAGGCTTACCTAAAAATATAATTTTGTTTATTTTAGTATTTAAAAACCTTAAAAAATGTTTATTTTTAAGGTAGAAATTTTTTACTAAAATTTATAATACATATCAAACATACTATAATTTATAATACATACTAAAATTTATAATACATATCAAACATACTATAATTTATAATATGTACTAAAATTTATAATACATATCAAACATATTATAATTTATAATACATCATTTCAGGAGGATTCGCTATGACAGATTTGCCATGGGGAAATAATCAAAATTTAACTGATGAAGAATTTTATAACAGGGAAGGGGAATTGATAAATCTCAAAAATATTTTAGAGTCAACTAGGGATGGCCATGCTCCAGATATACTATTGACTGGCATAAGAGGAGTAGGCAAAACCGTTTTTCTTAAAAAACTGAAAAGGGAACTTGATGATGATTATCTGGTAGTATATATGGATTTTTCAAAATCCGCTTCTTATCAAAAAAATCAAATGAGCATTATTGGTTTAATGGAACATTTCTTCAAAGAGCTAATCATTGAATCAAAAAAGAAAGGATTAAACACCTTAGATAAAAAAATAGAGAAATATTTTAAATCTAATGATTTTAAAATCAAAGAATTTGTAAAACTTGATAAAATACCTGTACCAATTTTTTCAAAAGAAACAAATGAAGGAAAACTCATGGATTTTGTATTTGACTTAGCTGAAAAAATATATGAAGAAAATCAGGATAAGATTAAAGGGGTTTTAATTTTCATTGATGAATTTCAGATTATAAAAGAGCTTAATAATTACAAAGAGTCCTTCTTATGGAAAATCAGAGCTTATATTCAAAACCAAAGAAATGTAGCATACATATTTTCCGGATTAATGAGCTTACAGGACAAATTAATATCAGAAATTGCAAGCCAAAATGGAGCATTTGGAGGAAGAATGATTACAATCAATATAAATCCATTTGAAAAAGAAACAGTCAGAGATTATTTATTAGAAAAAACACCATATATTCTCTTTACAGATGATGGTTTTGATAGATTTTATAAATGCACTTCAGGAATTCCATCATACGTTAATATATTTGCATCATTGTTGCCGATCAATGAGAAATTGGATGATGAAGCAATAAAAATCTGTTTTGATAAAAAAATACAAGCCATAAGTTCTTATTTAATAAATATATGGGCAAGACTGTCATTTAGAGAACAGACAATAATTATTATATTGCTTGAAAAACAGTTAAGAAGAATAGATATTGCAAATGAATTGGGAATATCTACAGGGTCATTAAGCAATTATTTAAACAATCTTCAAAATCAAGGACTAATAAGTTTAAATAATGGTTTATATGAAATCTCTGAGCCTATACTTAAGAGATGGTTGGAATTGGAATTTGAGGAAAAAGGAATTTATCCATATAGAAACATATGATGTTTTCAGGCTAAATATTTAATATATAAGTTTTTGAACCTGAACTCCATTTAAAAAACATGATTTTAAAAGAATAAAATCCCTAAAAACCAGTAAAAAACCATGATCTTAAATCCAAAAATCCTAAAAACCAATAAAAAAAAAAGTAAAAATTAAACAACCCAAGTTAAAATCCCTAAAAACCAGGGAAAAAAGTAAAAATTAAACAACCCAACTTAAAATCCCTAAAAATCAGTAAAAAAAATAATTAAGCAATCAAACTTAAAATTCCTAATGAAACTCCAATCAAAATCAAGGTTGAAATTGAATCTGTCAAACTTGTAGAGAGTGGAATAACAATATTGTCCGGATCGAATCCTCTCCTGTATGAAAAAGTGGAAATATAAAAGACCACAAGCAACATTATAAGAATAAGAATCATTCCTGAAAGGAAACTAATCAATAGGGTTACAGGGAAACCTATTCCAATATTTCCAAATGCCAATGTTGAGCTTTCAGCTAAAAATCCAATGACAGGATACATAATAATAGCCAATGTCAGGATAGCTGCAAAATTCTCAACGGTATGCTTTTTAGGCCTAAGTACAGGATCGATTAAACCTGAGTGAAGGCCTGAAGCAAGTCTTGCACCTAAAATACTGACCAAACCACCGCTTTCACCTGAGAACAATGGAACAAGTGTAAGCAATGTTTGATTCTTGAGCAATGTAGTCAATGAATCATTCAATATTCCACCGGCAACTGTTCCCAAAATGGAACATACAAAGAGAACCGGAGTTGATTGTCTAACAATATGCTTGACATCATTGTTAGAGGTCCATCCTGAAATCAGGGCCACAACAGTTATTAAAATAACAATGCAGAACAATATTATCTTTACAATTTCAATGCTGGCTATAAATCCTACAATGATTACGCTTAATATGATTGCAGGCAATGTGAAAAAGTCACCAATAGCTGCAATGAGCGGAGTTGTAATATTATCAGGGTCCCAACCACCTTCAAAACTCTTTAAGGATACAAACATTGTAACAGGAAGCATTATGATTGTGGATACTAAACCGGCAATGAATGAAATCAATACAAAGTCAAAAATGCTTATGCTTTCGAAATTAAATACAATACAAATTATCTTTGCAATGACTGCAAGAAGGACTGAAAGCACCATTGTTAAAATAAGGGATGCAACAATGTTTTCATCCAATATTTCAGATCTTTCAAATTTAGGGGATAAGGTACCAATGTGAAGGTGAGTGCTTAATCTGGAACCGAAGGAACCGAAAATATTACCTCTCATACCTATTGCACCTGGAATGATTACCATAAGGCCAGGATAGGTTTTTAAGAAGAATTCCATGTTTCCTAAAATAATACCTGCACATAAATCACCTACTGCACAAATGGAAAGCGCAATTAGACTTTCCTTTAAAACAGAATCAGTATCAGCCAAAAATTCCCTAAGATATTTGACAAAACGAGTAGGCAATGAGAATATGTATTTAATTCCATTAAATAAAAACAAGATTAGGTTGACGACCAATAGGAGTAAGGAGTCCCCAAATTGACGTATCATCTTCAATAGATCTTTCAATTTCAGCACCTCCCACATTCATATCAGTCACATCCTTTTAATTACATATAAGTTTTAAAATAAACTTTTTAAACAATTGTTGAATAAAATCTTTAATTTATCGTGTTTTAAAAAAAATATTAATATCTAAAAATTTTAAACGAAATTTTTCAATAAAAATTAAACTATTTTTTCACAAAACTGTCATATCCACATAAAATATTTTAGGTGATTTAAATGCAAATTTTAAGATTAGGATCTCGTGGTCCTATGGTAGAATTTTTACAAAATATCTTGATTTATTTAGGGTTATATACAGGTCAAATTGATGGTATTTTTGGTAATTCTACTAGAACTGCTGTAGTTGAATTTCAAAAACAAAATGGATTAAATCCAGATGGTATAGTTGGACCTAGGACTTGGCTTGCTTTAAGGCCTTACATAGATGGTGGATTAGGTTTTATTGTTCCAACAAATATTAGTTATAGTTCTTCTATCTTACAAGTAAATTTAGATAGTTTAAGAAGGCTTTATCCTTTTATTGAAATTACTTCAATAGGTAGAAGTGTTCTTGGAAAAAATCTTCCTGTGATTAAAATTGGAAATGGACAAAAGGAAGTATTTTATAGCGCAAGTTTCCACGCAAATGAGTGGATTTGCTCTCCTTTAGTTACGAAGTTTTTAGTTGATTATTGCTATTGTTATGCTAATAATCTACCTATTTTTGGTGTTAATGCAAGAAATATTTATAACTATTGTACAATATATATCATGCCTATGGTTAATCCTGATGGCGTTGATTTAGTAACTGGTGAAATAAGTCCTAATTCTTCGTTATACACAAACACTAGGTTGATAGCAAATAGATATCCAAATATTCCATATCCTAATGGCTGGAAAGCAAACATACGTCGGAATTGATTTGAATTTACAATACCCTGCTCGGTTGGGAACAAGCAAGACAAATAAAATTTTCTCAAGGTTTTACAACTCCAGCTCCTCGAGATTTTGTTGGATTTGGTCCTCTTACAGAGCCAGAATCTCTTGCTATTTACAATTTCACTTTACAGCATGAATTTAGTTTAGTAATATCATTCCATACTCAAGGAAATGTTATTTACTGGCAATTCCAAAATTACAATCCTCCAAGAGCTTTATATATTGGAAATGAATTTTCAAGAGTTAGCCGGTTATTCTTTAGAAGAAACTCCTTTCAATTCAAGCTTTGCAGGTTATAAAGATTGGTTTATACAAACTTACAACTTACCTGGATATACTGTTGAAGTAGGCGAAGGTCAAAATCCGCTTCCTATTTCTCAGTTTGATGAAATCTATTCTGATATTTTAGGTATTTTTGTTTTAGGTGCTATATTAATATAAATCATTGACAATTCCTAAAAAAAAATATACAATGCAAATAAATATATTAATAAGGGGGATTGTTTATGGACTATAA
>NZ_CALCYR010000194.1 GCF_937906425.1 uncultured Methanobrevibacter sp.
TTTTAATAGTAAATTTTAATTTATTTTAATAGTAAATTTTAATTTATTTTAATAGTAATTTTAATAGCAATTTAATAAATTAATTGTATTTTTAATTAATTTCAAGTAGTAATTTAATTATTTATTGAATATTTTGTGGTTTTTATGAAAGTAACAGTTTTTCATGCAAATGAATGTGATAAAAAGAAATGCACTGCATATAAAATGGAAAAGCAGGGAAAATGTAAACTCGTTTATAAGATTCATCAGATTCCTAGAGGTGCTGTTGTATTAAATCCTTTTGCAGAAAAAGCGGTTTCTTATGAGGATAAGGGTCTTGTTGAGGATAAGGGAATTGTTGGGCTTGACTGTTCATGGAACAAGGTTTCAAAGTCTGCAAGTTTCTTTAGCTTGTCCAAATATCATAGGTCTCTTCCTTTTCTTATAGCTGCAAATCCTGTTAACTTTGGAAAACCATGTATACTGTCAACAAATGAGGCTATTGCAGCTACATTCTATATCACTGGCTTTAAGGATGAAGCAAATCATATTATGGATGGTTTTAAATGGGGACATTCATTTATAGAGATGAACTATGATCTTCTTGAAAGTTACAGCTCTGTCAAGACCAGTGAGGAAGTTGTTAAAATCCAGAATGAGTTTTTGGATGCTCATCAAAAATAGAATTATTTAAAATCAATAATTTTGATTTGAAAAAATATTGAAAAAAATAATATTTTATGAATCAATTTTTTTTTAAAAGTCAAAATTATTTTATTTTTGCTATTAAGTTAATAATTTTATTCTTTTTTCTAATTTTTTTATGATTTTATTCTTAATTATAAATAATAAAGGAAAAAATAACCTAACATTTAAATACTATTAAAATCATAATATTTATTAATAGTTATGACTACATAAGATTTGTTATCATAATTTATTCTTTTAAAACTTTTATTATGAATTCTGATGAAGCTTTTCATGAATTTTTATTTAAGTTATATTGATCAATTAATTTAATTAGCGATGGAGGATATTAGAATGGCAAGATTTGAAGAAGCAGAAAATAGAATGTTTAATGTAAAAATCTGTTTAAAATGTAACGCACGTAATCCTGCTGGAGCTTCTACTTGTAGAAAATGTGGTTACAAAGGTTTAAGATTCAAAGCAAAAGAACCTAGAGGATAGATTCGCTCTATCTTTTTAAACTTAAAAAGGGAATTTTATATTCTCTTTAAATTTTTACTATTTTTATATAAATTTACAAAAATAATTATTCTATTTTTATTCAATTACTAATTTTTATACTATTTTTTATCATTTTATTCTTGTTTTTAGATTTTTTTCATTATTTTTATAGTATTTTTTATCATTTTATTCTTGTTTTTAGATTTTTTTTCATTATTTTTATAGTATTTTTATAGTATTTTTATACTATTTTTATACTATTTTCAATACAGTTTTAAGTAATTTTTATTAACTTAGTTAATATCTTATTTATCTAAAAATAATGGATTTTATTAATTTAAATTAAGATTTAATCGAATTGGAATATTTTTTTTATTTTTTAGACGCAATTTATAAATTTTTTAAGTTTATTTTGCTTTATATCATATTAAAGATATGATTTTTAATCAAAAAATTAATAAAAATTTTAAATACTACTAAAATACATATAATAATATAATAAGTTTAAAAAACTTTTTTTAAATAATTTAATAATATTTAATAAATTTTAATAATTAATTTCTGTGTGATTTTATGGAAAATGTTGAAGTGCATATTAAGGAAATTTTAAAAAATCGTAAAGTTCATTTAACATTAATTGATCCTGATGAACAAGACCCTGACGAGGCTGTTCAAATTGCTAAAGAGGCTATTGCAGGAGGCAGTGACGGAATTATGGTAGGAGGTTCCACTGTAGACACTGCAGCATTGGATGGAACATGTAAGGCTTTATCTGAAAATATAGAAGAACCTATCATTTTATTCCCTGGAAACATTAATGGTGCAAGCAAATATGCAGATGCTATTTTCTTCATGAGTTATTTAAATTCCAACAATCCTTACTGGATCATTGGTGCTCAAGCATTGGCTGCACCAACAGTTAATAAAACAGGAATTGAAAAAATCCCTATGGGTTATGTTGTTGCTGAACCTGGCGGAACTGTTGGTTGGGTTGGAGATGCTAAATTAATTCCAAGAAATAAGCCTAAAATCCCTGCAATTTATGCAATGGCTGCTGAAAACCTTGGAATGAGATATTTCTATATTGAAGCAGGTTCTGGAGCAGATCAACCAATTCCTCCTGAAATGGTTGCTTATACCAAAAGAGCTACCCAAGACATGGTTCTTGTTATAGGTGGAGGAATCCGTGACGCTAAGGCCGCTTACACTGCAGCTAAGGCCGGAGCAGATGTAATTGTTACTGGAACTGTTGTTGAAGAAACCTCTGATGTTAAAGGAAAAATTCAAGAAATAGTTGCAGGAATTAGAAAAGCTTCTGAATAGTTTTTCTAATTATTATTCTTTTTTAACTTTTTTTATCAATTCATTTTCTTTTTTAATTTTTGTTTCTTAAAAACTATTTTTTACTCTTTTTTTTTATTAGTTTTTTTTATATTTTATTCTTTTTTTAGTTTTTTTTATTAGTTTTCAAATGCTCTCTTTTAGTTTATAAATGATTAAGTTTATATATTATCTTAAGTTATTAATAGTAAATTGAATAAAATTATTATTGAAAAACATTTCAATGATTTTTAAAAATGTTTTTATGATTTAATTTTTCAGTTAATTAAATTAATTGAACTATTTAAATTAAATATCGTTGGAAATAAAATTTAAAATATTATTTAAAGGTTTTATCATGTTGGATTCGTTATATACAGAAGCTATAAAAAAGAAGGGCTTAATTTCAGAACCAATTAAAGAGATTGAAGAGTCTAAAATTGATTTGGAATCTAATTGGTTTGATGAGGAAATACCTCTTTTAGACAATAAGCCAATTATTTCAGCAGGAGATGGAAGTTATAATAAAAAGAAATATCTTGCATTTAATTTCTATGCAGTGGCTGCAGAGTCCTTGATTTTCAATCCTAATGAAACGGGTGGAGAAAAATTAAAAACAATTGAATCGGTTGAATTAAACATTACTGAGCATCATAACTATTTGGAAGAAAGATTAAGAAATATGATGAGTGTTCTTGAGAAAAAAACAGCGATAAAAACCTTTAAAGAATATGATATTGATTATTATCTCGATGACGGATCTCTTATGGGAGATTTGATAAGGCCTATACCTGCAGACAAGTCTCTTTCTCCCGAATTTAAACAATATCTTATAAATCAGGTAAAAGACGTGATTGAGGATGATATTGAAAATTCTGATGAAATAAGATTGATTGATTTTAAGAATGAATTTAAGAACATTTTCCAACAGAATATTAGTTTTTCTTCTAAATCAGAGGCTAAATCTGAAGATAATGAACTTTCCGAGGATAATTCTGGAAATGATTTAAAATCTGATGTAAATAACAATTCCATTGATTCTTCAGGTAATCAGAAAATTGAAGAGAGTATTGACAAAAATCAAAGTACATTGGAAAGTTTTTTACTTGCCGAAACTCAATCTGAAGAAGAAAATAAGGATGAAAAGAACTTGGAAAATGAGCAATTGGATGAAGCTGATTTAATAAGCTTTTTGGAAACAATTGAAAATCTTATTGCACTAAAACATCTTTTAAAATACAAGAGAAAGATTGTTGCAATTTCAAAGACATCATCTTCAAATGGTCTCTTTCATGCAAATATTCCTGATATGGCAATATTGGACCGCTTTACAAGTAAGGAAGGTTTTTCAAAACCATATTATAGGAAAGTCTCAAGTAAGGTTAAAAGGGATTTCCCAATTGGAAATGAATTCTTCAGAGAATTGACATTTACGATTTTCTTTGCAAGGCTAAAGGACAATAAAAATATTATTAAAATTGAATTACCCTATTATGCTAAAGAGGAAGATATTAAAAGGGTTTTAAGTGATATAAAAAGAGATTCAACTGATGGTTATCCATTTTTACTTAAAAAGGCTCATCATGATGTTGTTATAACTAATCAGGATATGGTTAGCTTATCAAACATTATTGGATTTTTGGACAAGTCAGGTAGGGAAATGTTGAATTAGAATTAAGTTATTAATGAGTATATTAAGTGTTGAATTAGAATTAGTTATTTATGATTAAATTAATTGTTGAATTAGAATTAAGTTATTTATGATTATTTAAGTCTTGAATTAGAATTAAAGTTTATTGTGTAATTAAATTAAAATAATAAGGATGTTTAAAGATGATAGGAAGATGTGTAGGCGAAACTTCACTTGTAGAAGTGAGTTTCATTTCAAAAGAGATGCCTCAGGTAGGCCAATATGTTACATTGGAATATGATAACAAGATTATTCTTGGAATGATTGAATCAATGGTTCGCGGTAGCGTTTCACTAAATAACGAAATATATGATCCGGATGTTATTGAAAAGATACGTGAAATTGAAGGGGATGACTATTACATTAAGGGAAAGGTAAGCATTCTTGGAGATGTAAATGACAATCTAAAGATTCCCCGCACTCCTGCACCTCCTGGAACTCCTATTTACATTGCCGATTCAGACATCCTTGATAAGATTTTTGAAGTCAATAATGCTTTGGAAATTGGTCATTTGATTAATCAGGAAGATGTGGCTGTAGGTGTGGATATAAACAAGATGGTTTCACGTCATTTGGCAATTTTGGCTATGACCGGTGCTGGTAAGTCCAATACAGTTTCTGTAATCATTGATGGACTATTAAAATATGACGGTTGCATGCTTATATTTGATATGCATTCAGAATATGTTGATGCTGAATTTACAAACGGTAATGTGAATGTTATTGAACCAATAATAAACCCTCAGCATATGGAATTTACTGAAATGAAAAAACTTGCTTCAATTCCATCAAATGCTCCACTGCAAGAGAGATACTTTAGAAGGGCATTCAATGAGGCAAAAAAATTGGTGGAAGAGGGAACTGCACCTTCAAGTGATTTCATTGAGGTTTTACGAACAATCTTGAGTGCTTGGTATGATGATGAGGACAATGACAGTTCAACCAGAAAGACCATTATGGATGTATTGAATAAGATTGAGGACTTAAGCATAAAATATGATAGGTTATTAAATACCAATGTAGGAGATATTTTAGCCAAATTAAAACCTGGAATGGCAAATGTTCTTGATTTGGGTCAAGTAGATGAAAACACTGCTGAAGTATTGGTTGCACATATTCTTAGAAAGTCATTAAGAAGCAGAAAGGATTATGTAAGAAACAAGAACATGAATGCATTGTCTTTTCCTGTTTTCTTCATTGTTGAAGAGGCTCACATTTTAGCTCCTCAAAATAGAAGTCCTGATTCAAAATACTGGATTACACGTATTGCAAGGGAAGGTCGTAAGTTTGGTTTAGGTCTTTGTTTGGTTAGCCAATCACCTAAATCCGTTGATGCTGAAACCTTGTCACAGGCTAATAACATGATTATTCTACGTCTTGTTGAACCAAAGGATCAAAAGCATGTCCAAACAGCAAGCGAAAACCTTAGTGAGGATTTGGTAAAGCAATTGCCTTCCCTGAATATTGGTGAGGCATTGGTTTTAGGGCTTATGACTAAGGTTCCAACACTTGTTAAAATCAATGAATTCAAGGGCCGTCAACGTGGAGGGGACTTGAATATTATTGAACAGTGGAGTCAATTCAAGAAAGATGAAAAAAAGGAATTGGAAAGAGAACAACAGGAATTAGATGATTTAGGTTTAAATTATTAATTTTAAAAATTTAATTAAATAATTTTTATCTGATGTTTTAAAAATGAAAAAAATTTTATTTATTTGCTTAATTTAAGTTTAAAATATAAAAATCTTGATTAAAATATTATAAAAACGCTATAAAAACAATAATGGGGGTAAAATATGCGATTTGCACATTTGGCAGACAGTCATTTAGGTTATAGACAATATGGTCTATTGGAACGTGAAGAGGATTTTTATAAGGTATTTGAAAAAACAATAGACAAGATAATAGACAGTGAAGTTGATTTTGTAGTTCATAGCGGAGACCTGTTTGACAATTCAAGACCTAGTATAAATGCATTACTTTGTTTTCAGAATGGTTTGGCCAGATTGAAAGAAGCTAAGATTCCAATCTATGCCATTGCCGGAAACCATGATACTGTTTTAAGAAAAGGGGCTTTGCCGCCTCAAAAGCTATTTGAAAAATGGGGTTTAAATGTTATAAGTCAAAATAATCCCTGCTATAATTATGGGGGGGTCTTGATTTGCGGAGTTCCATTTTTGCCTAAAACTCAAAGAAGAAATCTCTTGCAAAGATATGAATACCTTGCAGCCAAGGCAAATGACGGAATAAAAAGCATTTTCCTATCCCACCAAGGTATAGATAAATTTTTAAATTTTGAGGATGATTATGGGGAGACTGCCTATGAAGTAAGCATAGATGAATTGCCTAAAAATTTCGATTATTATGCAATGGGACACATTCACAATTATATCAATCAGGAATTCGGCAAGGGAAGATTGGTTTATCCTGGATCCATGGAAATATGGAAGGCTGATGAATATAAGAACTATTTAAAGCATGGAAAAGGATTTTGTATAGTTGATTTGAATACGGAAATTCCTGAAGTTGAAAGGGTAACTGTGGATTTGCCTAGAAAATTCCTTAGGGAATATATTGACTATAATGAATTGGACAGCAAATTGGCTTTTATTAGGAAAGAGCTTCAAGATTTGGATGAAAAACCTATCTTGGATTTGGAAATTGGAAATGCTAACTTTAATCCTTCAGAAGTTTATGACAAGATTTATGCAGCATTAAATGATTTAACTTTAATGATTAGGCCTAAATATCACCAAAAGGATTCTGGAGTAAAACTTGAGGGTATTAAGGCCGGAACCATAAATCCAAGGGCTATGTTGGTTGAGGCCCTTAATGAAAAGTATAATAATCAAGAGATAAATCATTTGTCAATCGATCTATTGGATAGTTTATCTAAAAATAATATTGAAAATGCTAAAGCAATCTCTGATACCTATTATGATGAAAACTATCAATTTGGTGAATCCGATAAAACTAAGATAAATGATTCTGATAATGGTGATGAGTCTGATTTTGTATCATTGAATGATTTTACAAATGATTCTGATGAAGAATCAAGTACAGCATCCTTAAATGAAGATGATGAATTCAGTTTAAATGAAGAATATGATTCTAATGTAGAATTCAGTTTAAATGAAGAAAACGAATCTGATTATGAATTCAGTTTAAATGAATCAATCGAATCTAAAAATCTTGAGGAATATCCTGATTCTAATGAAAAGAAAGAAAATAAAAAGTCCAAAACTTTTACTTTAGATGATTTTAGTGGAGGGGGAAAATGATATTTAAAAAATTAAGATTACAAAACTTCCGTTCTCATATAAATACTGAAATTGACTTTAATTCAGGCATAACTATTATTGTAGGTGAAAATGGGGCTGGAAAATCAAGCATTTTGGAAGGAATAAGTTATGCATTATTCAAGGATTCTGATGTAAAGCAGGAAGATTTGGTAAGAACCAATAAAAACAGTTCTGAAAAAATTGTAATGACAGTGGAGTTGGCCTTTGAACAGGATGGTGATGAATACAAGGTCATTCGTGAGAAAAAAGGTTCAACAAATAAATCAACCTTGTTTAGAAGAACCTCAACTGAGGAAAGATTTGCAACCATTGCCTCTGGAAACAAAAATGTTGATGATGAAATAGTGTCCATCATAAAGATGAATAAGGATTTATTTAGAAATGCAATATATGTCAAGCAGGGAGAGATTGCAAATTTGGTAGCCAAAACTTCTACAGAAAGAAAAAAACTCATTACAAGATTGTTGAATATTACTGAATTGCAGAATGCATGGACTGAATTTCCAAAGATTCTTAATGATTATAATCTTAGACAATCAGAATTAAGTGGAAAAATATCCGATGTTGATATTGATAAGCAATTAAAGGATAAGGAAATTGAATTGCACACCTTTAATGAAAATTTAAAAAATGCTTTGGCTGAAAAAGAAGGTTTAAAGGAGCAATATGAAAAAGTTTCAAAGGATAAGGCCAATCTGGATGAGGAAAAACATAATTTTGACTTATTGAAAAATAATTTGGAAAATGAGAAAAATAATTTAACTGTGTTGTATGATGATAAAAAGAATTTATGTAATCAATTAAGTAAAATTCTTCAAAATGAAAAGGAAATGGAACTTTTAGAACCCTATGTGGAAAAATTAACTATCTACAGGAGTTTTAAGGATGTCAGAACTAAATACCTTTCATTGGAAAGTGATGAAAGAAAGTTAAATGAATCTATTGAACAGATTGAAAGCAATGAAAAAATCATTGCTGATGAAATGGAAAATTATGAGAAATACAATTTGCTGGAAAAAGAAGTTAAGAAATTGGAGGATAAAAAGTCTGAAAAGGTATCTGAATTAAAGATTTTAAAATCAAAAAATGATGCTAAAATTGAAAATGAAATTAAACTGAAATCCTCAAATGATGAATTAAAGGCTTTTTCCAATGATGTTAATGAAGTATTATCTGAATTTGATGATGAGTTTTTAAATAAGTTTGATTTAAAAGGGACATTTGATAATAATATGGGGTCTGATTTGGAAATTAGTTCAGTTGAATCATTGGATAAGTTAAAAGACTTTATTTCTTTATTTAGACAAAATATTCGTGAATTAATTTCTGATGAGGGGGAAAAGATCAAATCCTTGGAACTTGAAAACTCTAAACTAATGCAGGAAATCGAAGCCTCAAGAGAACCATTGGAAGAGATTCAAAAGGTGGACAATAAATGTCCTACATGCCAATCTGAAATCACTCCTCAAAAAAAGGAGGATTTAATCAATTCCTATAAAAATACAATTAATGGAAATGACTTAAAAATCATGGAAAATAAAAAAAGAATTCGTTCCATTAATGAAAATAAGGAAATATTGAATCTTAAATATGAATCCTTGGAAGACATTGAGAAAAAAATCTTTGCAAACAAGCATATCTTTTCAAGAATTGAAGAATTGAATAGGAAAATTTCTCAATTGGCTGCTGAATTGGAGTCCTGCAAAAGCCTTAAGGAGCAGTTGAATCAATTAAATGACTCAATAGAAGAAAAGATTAATCTTCGCAAATCCTTGGAAGAAAATTTCACCAGATACAACAATGCTCAAGCTGCATTGAAAATCTTAGGTGAAAAGGATAAGCTTAAAGACAAATTATATCCTATTTCAGGAGAAAAAAACAGTGCCTATGAAGAGATTAAAAATTACATTAGCAAGGATTCCTATCTTTCAATTGAAATTGATGAAAATGAGTTAAATGAAAAGATTAAAGAGTTTAGTTCAAAATCAGATAAATATAATCAGCTAACTGGTTCCATTAAAAACAAAAAGGAAGTTCAGGAAAAATATTCTGCCAAAAAAGAGGAAATTCTTAAAAAAGAAGCATTGATTGAAGAGATTAATGGAAAAATTAAAAATTCAGAATATGATAAGGAAAAATATGATCAAATTCTTCATTTGGAAAATAGAAGCTATGAAAAGGTCAAAAATAATATGGGTATTATTGGTGAGTTAAACGGTAAGATTAGTCAAATTGAACCTTCAATTACTGAATTAAGAAATAAAAAAGAACAAATGAAAATTTATAAGGAAGAATTAAAGAATTTAACAGATTATATTGATTTGCTTGAAAATATCCGACAATTATATAGTAAGGATGGTATTCAGGGGGAATTGAGAAAAATTACTAAACCTATTATTCAAAGCAATACAAAGGCTTTCTTTGAGAAATTCAACTTTAATTTTTCCGATTTAATCATTTCAGAGGATTATGATATTTTTGTTTATGGTCCGGAAGGTGAAGCAAATCTGAATATGGTAAGTGGTGGTGAAAAAATCGCCATTGCTCTTGCACTAAGATTAGGAATTACTCAGGCATTATCAAATGGAAACATTGATTCCATTCTTTTGGATGAACCTACAATTCACTTGGATGATCTTCGTATTAATGAATTAGCTGACTTATTGCGTAATATGCAGATTATTCCTCAAATGATTATTGTAACTCATGATGAAGGGCTTGAAAGCTCTGCAGACACCTTGATTAAGGTTAAAAAAGAGAATGGTATTTCATCTGTTGAAATTGAACATTAGTAAAAAAAGTAAATTAAATTCTTGAAAACAAGAATTTAATTATTTTATTTTTTTTTAAAAGATAAATTTGTCTGTTTTTTTTTAATTTTATTTAAATTTTGTTTTTATTTTTTTTTAAAAAGACAAATTAGCTTTTTTTTAATTTTATTTAAATTTTGTTTTTATTTTTTTATTTTAGTTAATAATTGTTTTTCTTATTTTATTCTTCTTTTCCCATTGCATCACAAGGGCTTTCCCAATCATATTCTCCTCTAACAACTGTTTGAATAGCATCAACCATACAATTAGCATTCCATCCAACAACAGTTGTAGCCTTTTCTTCTAGATTTTCAGGAACAAGTTCCATTCCATAAGGACGTACGAGAATAATTGGAATATCAAATTCTTCAGCCTTATTAACTAAAACATCAATTGATTCCTTATTGTCCTTGTAAAGCCCAGATAATATAATGATTACATCAACCTTTTCAAAGAAATTTTCACCAAAAGGAGCATAATCCCTTGCTAATGATTCGGTCCATAAGAACTCCGGTTTGGTGTATAATCTTTCGGTAAAGAACTTGTATTGATTTTCCTCATCAATTCCGCGTGAAATAATTAAGTTATAAATTTTATTGTCCTGTTCTTCTTCAAACATGATTTTACCTCTTAATATAATTTATTTTTATATAAATCAATAAATGTAATTTAAATAAATATTTGCTTTTCTTATTTAATATCTATTTTTATAAATTATAAATATAACTATTGTTATAAATTCATTTTATAAAAAATAATGGATTTTGATAAATAAAAATAATAAATTAATTTATAAAAATTAAAAAATAAATAAAAAATAAATAAAAAAATTAATTATTTATTTAAATATGGGATAATTTTTTTTTATTTTACTTAATTTTTATTCTT
>NZ_CALCYR010000195.1 GCF_937906425.1 uncultured Methanobrevibacter sp.
AACTAATTATTTACAAAACTCAATACTTAATAATAATTAAATTAAGCAAATTATTTAAACATTACTGAAATTTTACTAATTTAAAATTTAATCAGATTTAAACCATTGTTTTGGCTTTCTGAGTGCTTTAGTCATTTTCCAACTATTTGAATTTTTAATTTCCTCATTCTTTTTCTTTGCCTTTTCATATTCTTTCTTTAACTGACTGTTCTTTTTAGACAATTTCCTGTTTTCCTTTTCCAGTCTGTCAATTTCAAGCTTATACTTGTACTCTTCAATGGAAGATGAATCCAAAATGGTTTTTGCCTTAAAAATAACATTCTTTGCCACCAAATCATTGTCAAGATTGATTTTAGACAATTCTTCCTTAGCCAATAAGAAGTATTCATTAGGCCTTCCACGAATTTCATCAACAATACGGTTTATCTTAAAGTATTCCAATTCCTTTTTAAACTCCTCATACAAATCTTCTTCAATCAAAAAGTCTTCTATAATTTTTATTATTGAAAAAATGTCCTTATATTTTCTTAAACGAGTGTTTGAAATGGAATTTGGATTGTCAGTTCTATAATGATAAAGATATTCAGGGACAAATGATATTTTAGAAGCCTTCAAAAAGGTTTTTACATGAAATGGAACATCGTTGTGATTTAGATTGATTGGAAAAACAAAGGATTCATGGCTGTCAAGAAAATCCCTTTTATACAATTTAAACCAAGGTGCAAATGGACCTCTGAAAGGACGTTTTCTAAAGTCATGGCAATTGAATGTGAAATTGCTGAAATCCGCATCTGGAAAATGTTCCTCTATCTCCAAACCTAAATGCCTTAGGAAAGTATCGTCCCTGTATTGGTCATATTTAAAGAGAGTCATGTCAGCATCATTTGCAATTGCATTGTCCAAAACCTTTTCCAATGCATCATTCACAAGGTAATCGTCTGCATCAAAGAAATAAACGTAATCTCCTGTCATTTTTTTCATTGCATTGTTTCTAGCTGCACTAGCTCCCTGATTCTCCTGAGAGTAGACCTTGAGACGTGAATCCTTAGACTCAAGAGACCTTAGAATCTCAAGGGAATTGTCACTTGATCCGTCATCAACACAGATTACCTCAATGTCTTCATAGCTTTGTGAGAGAATGCTTTTCATTGACTCTTCAATATAGTCTTCACAATTATAAACAGGTACGATAACTGAAATTTTAGTCATAATATCCCAAATATTTTCTAAATTTAAGAATTTTGTAATTAAATTAAAATTTTTTAATAAGGAATAATAAATATTCTTGAAATTAAATTAAAATTTTTTGAATTTAATAGCCAATAATTTAATTTAAATTTACTGAATTAAAAAAAATCCAATTAATAAAAGCAAAATTACTGATTTTCAAAAAATCCGATAATTATAGTATAATTTCTTTATTATTTAACATTATGGAATTCTAAGAAATCCCTTTGAAAACTTAATAGATTTAATTGACTATTAACTGACTAATAAAACATATTAACTATTAATACTAGTATTTATAAAAATAAGAATATATTGTAAATTTTATATTATAACTAATAAAGATATAAAAATATTCATAAAAAGGAGTAATTAGATGGTTCCAAAAGTAATGATAATTCTTGGAAGTGCTTCTGATAAGGATATAGCTTTAAAATCTATTAAAATATTAGAAAAACTCCAAATTCCATACAGTTTAAAAGTTGCATCTGCACATAGAACTCATGATAAAGTGAAAAAACTTGTTATCGATGCAACAAATCAAGGTGTAGAAGTATTTATAGGAATTGCAGGACTTGCTGCACACTTGCCTGGAGCAATAGCTGCATACACCCATAGACCAGTCATTGGAGTTCCTGTAAAAGGGGCAATTGAAGGATTAGATGCATTATATGCATGTGTACAAATGCCATTTCCAGTACCTGTAACAACTGTTGGAATAGGCAGGGGAGACAATGCTGCAATACTTGCAGGGGAAATCATTGCAAGCCATGATAATGATATTGCAGAAAACATTTCCAAACTAAGGGAAGAATATCAGGAAAAGGTTGAAAATGGAGAAAAGGAACTTATTGAAACCCTTGATGGAGAATATTTCCAAAAAGACTTTTTATCTGATGAAAAATTCGAGAAAGTAGAATTTGAAGAACTTGAAGACACTCCAGATGTCATGATTCTTGCAGGAAGCTATTCCGATATGGAAATTGCTAAGGATGTGGCCATATTACTTGAAAGAATGAATATTGAATACAAGCTTGACTATATTTCTCCTATAAGACATGCAAGAGACTTTGAAGCCTATATGAGCAAAAGAAACAATGCAAAAATATTCATTGCAATCAGTGGATTGTCAGCTCTTGTAGCCGGATCTGTAGTTGCACTTTGTGAAAAACCTGTAATTGGAGTTCCATGCTCAAATAAGTTAAACGGCCAGGACGCATTGATTACAATGGCTAACATGCCTCCGGGAGTACCTATTGGAACTGTTGGAATTGATAATGGTAGAAATGCGGCAATAGCTGCTGCAGAAATCCTTGCAATATCTGATAAGGAAATTGAAAAGAACTTAAAATGGATTAAATACAAAAATGCAGACTTATAATTAATAATTACAACATTAAATAAAAAAAAAACTAATTAATAATTATAATTTTCCTATTATACAAAAAAAGCAGACTTATAATTAATAATTACAACATTAAATAAAAAAAACTAATTAATAATTATAATTTTCCAATTATACAAAAATGCAAATTAATAATAATTACTTCATTTAAAGAACCAAAAACCTTTTTACTGATTAAATGTGCTAAAAAAGAGGAGTGATATAAAATGGCAGAAGATATGAAAATAATTCAAATTGATAAAGAAGTGGATGTCGAATATGAGGCAGCTAAAATATTAAGAGAATATCCAAAGGACACAGTTATCCTAAACAATGTAAAAGGATATGACATGCCAATCGTTTCAGGAATATGCAATACAAGAGAGAAAATAGCGCAATCACTTAACTGTCAAGTTGATGAGATTACCTTTAAAATCATAGACGGTATGAACAATCCGACTCCTGTTACAAAATTCATAGACATAAAGGATGAATACAACAGCAAAAGAGTGGATCTTGGAAAGATACCTGTTCTTACACACTATAAACGTGATGGAGGAGCATACATAACTGCAGGTGTTGTATTTGCAAAAGACCCTGAAACAGGAGTTCAAAACGCTTCCATTCACAGAATGCTTGTTTTGGAAAAAAACAAACTGGCAATTCGTATCGTGCCAAGAAACCTTTACACCTATGTCCAAAAGGCAAGGGATATGGGAAAGGACTTGGACATTTCAATAGCTATTGGAATGGAACCTTCAACCCTTCTTGCATGTACAACCTCAATTCCAATAGATGCTGATGAGATGGAAGTTGCAAACAGGTTCAAGAATGGTGAACTGGAACTTGTAAACTGTAAAAACGGCCTTAAGGTACCTGAAGCAGACATTATCTTTGAAGGTAAGATATTGGTTAATGAAACCGCTAAAGAAGGCCCATTTGTAGACTTGACTGACACTTATGACCTTATTAGAGATGAACCTGTCATCAAATTAAGCAAGATGTACATTAAAAAGGAAAATCCAATGTACCATGCAATCTTACCGGCCGGATTCGAACATAAATTATTGCAAGGACTTCCACAGGAACCTAGAATCTACAATGCAGTTAAAAACACTGTTCCAACAGTGCAAAATGTTGTATTGACTGAAGGAGGTTGCTGTTGGTTGCATGCAGCTGTTTCAATCAAAAAACAAACCCAGGGAGATGGAAAAAACGTGATCATGGCCGCACTTGCTGCACACCCATCCCTAAAACATGTTGTTGTGGTAAATGAAGACGTTGACATCTTTGACCCACAGGACATTGAATATGCAATAGCTACACGTGTAAAAGGAGACGACGACATAATCATTGTTCCTAAAGCAAGAGGTTCATCCCTTGATCCAGTAGCTTCTGAAATTGATGGAACTACTACAAAAGTAGGTGTAGACGCTACAAAATCAATTTTAGAACCAGAAAAATTCGAAAGAGTTAGTTTCGGAGAATAATTAAATTTTGTACTTTTTAATATTAAATACAATTTTAAAGAGTTTTTTAAAATCAATAAAAAAAAACTGTTCTTTAAATTAAAAAAAAGAGTTTTTTAAAATCAATAAAAAAAAAAAAACTGTTCTTTAAATTAAAAAAAAAGAGTTTTAAACTAATAAATACTATTTAGGTGAAAGAATGGAAAAAGTAGGTGTTATGGGAGCAGGCAGTCTAGGAACTGCAATAGCTCAAACAATTTCTGAAAATGTAAATCAGGTAATTTTACATTTAAGAAGAAAAGAATTAAGAGATTCAATAAACGAAACCAGATATAATACTGAATACTATCCTAATACAAAGCTAAAAGACAATATTATAGCTACAACCGATTTAAATGACCTAAAGGACTGTGGCATAATATTCCTAACAATTCCTTCATCTGCTTTTAGATCCAGCCTAAAAACTCTTAAGGATTATATCAGTCCAGACACAATTCTCGTTACAACCGCAAAGGGAATTGAATACCCTTCCCTAAAAACAATGGGAAATATAATAGAGGAATTCTTTGGAGACAATTATGTAGCATTGTCCGGACCTAATTTTGCATCAGAAATTGTCTTAAACCTTGCAACAGTTTCAAACATTGCATCAAAAAACAGAGAATCAAGTGAATTGGTAAAATCCGTTTTATCAACCCCTCAATTCAAGGTAAAAATCATAGATGATGTAATCGGCCTTGAAATGTGTGGAGTCCTTAAAAACATCAATGCAATAGCCAATGGAATCTGTGAAGGAATGAATATCAATGAAAACGCAAGATATGGTGTATTGACAAAGGGATTTGAAGATACAAAGGACATTATCAAATACATTGGAGGAGACGAATCCACTGCAGGAGAATACTGCGGATTTGGAGACCTTGTTTTGACCTCAACATCCCTTGAAAGCAGAAACCACACACTTGGTATGCTATACGGACAAAGGATAATTGTTGACGAGAAGGCAAGCGGAATTGTCTTTGAGGGAAAGAACTCAATCATGGCAATCAAGGACATCTGTGACAAGAACAAGATTAAAAGCGTAACTGTAGACTTTGTTTATGATGTTATAGTTAGGCAAATCCCACCTACAATAGCTTTCAATACATTATGGCAAAACATTGAGGAATAATTGGGTAAAACCCAACTATAATTAAGGATTAAGTAATTAAATACTCTTAAATTATATTAAAATTCAATCCAATCAAATTAAAATTTTAAATACTCTTAAATTATATTAAAATTCAATTCAATCAAATTAAAATTTTAAACTTATCAACTACTTGGGGAATTAGATGCTTAAATTTTCAGTTATCCTAACTGTTTACAATTGTGAAAAATATCTTAAGGAATGTTTAGACAGCCTAATCAATCAAACATTCAAGGATTTTGAAATCATATGTATTAATGACGGCTCAACAGACAATTCAGTGAATATTCTAGAGGATTATGCCAAAAGAGACAATCGTATCCAAATACATAATCAGGAAAATCAGGGTGTTGGAGCAAGCAGAAACCGTGGAATTGAACTTGCTCAAGGAGAATACATCCAATTTCTAGACGGCGACGACAAATTGGCAAGCAATGCCTTGGAATCAGTAAACAAGTTCCTTAAAGGCAATGATGTTAATATAGTATCCATCCCCATATACTACTTCAATGAAAGAAACCATGACCTGAACTACAAGTTCAACAGGATGCAGGACAGCAAAAACAGGATTGTTGATTTGAATGAAAACCCTAATGCAATTCAAGGTTCTGTAAACTCTGCATTTATTAAAAAATCTGCAATAGCTAATATTAGATTTGATGAAAAACTTGACTTTGATGAAGGATTAATCTTCATTAACAAAATACTTCTTTTAAACAATAAGATAGGTCTTGTTAAGGATACAGAATACTTCTATAGAAGAAGCAACAGCAAATCCTTGACAAACACTGCAAAAAATAAAAAAACATTTTACACTTATAGGCTTGACTGCCTAAAGGATCTTATTGACTATTCCATTGAAAAACATGGAAAGCTTTTAAAATACATAGAAAATACAATTGCATATAGCTTTAAATCCTTTAACAATCTTTCTGATTTTCCAAATATTCTTACAAAAGAGGATATTGACGAGTTTTGGCAAAAACTATATGATATCCTTGATTATATTGATGAGGACTCACTTACAAACCCTCAAATAATGACTAAAAAGATTGCCTACCTTGGGGAATTCCTTGTTTTCATTAAAAACCGTATGGACTTCCATGTTGGAAAGGATGAAGAAGGATTTACCTGCCTAAAAACCGGAAACTACATCATTAACAATTTGGAAAAACGCAGAATATTCTTTGACATCATTGAACTTAAAAAGGGTGTCTTGAACTTATCCGGAAACTTTGTAAGCTCCTGCAAGAAAGAAGCATTGCATATAGAGGCTATAAAGGTTCATAATGGCAAAAAGGAAAAATTCATAGGCAAGGAAGTGGAATACCCTAGAACTGCAAGGGAAACAAAAAGATTGCTTGGAATCGATTGGAGATTTGACTATAATTTCGAATTTAAAATCCCTATAGACAAGAAGGGAGAAACAAAAATAAATTTCAACATGGTCTATGAAGAGGATGGCAAGAAGCTTGTTATGAAAAACAATGTGACATTCAGGAAATTCGCTGAAATATCCAAGTTCAGCCATTACTATATTAGAAACTCCCAGATTTTGGCCGTAATTAACAAGACATTCCACATTATGCCATATAGTCTTAAGAAGGCTCTTCGCTTTGAATTAAGTTCAATCAAGACAATCCTAACAAACAGGACAAAATACAGATACAGCTCAATCTTCTACAGACTCCTATACTTATTATGCTTACCTAAAATGAAAAACAGAAAGATCTATCTCTTTATGGATAGAAGAGACAATACAGGTGATAATGGAGAGCACCTATTCAGATATGCAATTGAGCAGAATGATGATGTGGAAAAGTATTTCGCTGTTGAAAAGGACTGCAAGGAGTATCCAAAACTTAAGAAGGAGTATGGAAAAAGCATTTTGGAATTTGGCTCCTTCAGACATAAATTCCATTACATGTTCTGTGACAAGCTCATATCCTCCCAAGGATATAAAAATCACATTAATCCATTTGCAGACAAGAACTTAAAGCTTGTTCAGGGAATATCATCCCCTCCAGTCTATTTCCTCCAGCATGGAGTTGGAAAATACAATATGACAAGCTGGCTTAGAAAATACGACATTAACTTTTCACTCCTGCTTACAGTATCAGACCTTGACCAGAAGGCATTTGTTGAAAACTATAACTATGATGAGGAAATCATTCAGGAACTAGGTTTCCCAAGATTTGACAACTTAACAAATGAAAATCTTAAAAAGGAAATTGTAATTATTCCAACATGGAGAAAGGAAATCAGAACTGAAGACGACTTGATAAGTTCAGAATACTTCCAAAGATGGAACAATCTCCTAAACAATGAGAGACTATTGAAATCAGCAAGGGAAAATGGCTATAAAATCGTCTATAAGCCTCACCCTAATTCATTGAAATTCTTAAATCTCTTCAATACAGAAAATGTTGAAGTTGACAATAAAAGAAGATTCCACGACATCCTATGTGAATCAGCATTGATGATAACTGACTATTCTTCAGTCAATTTCGATTTTGCCTACCTTAAAAAGCCTGTTATATACTATCAATATGGAGACGACTATCATTTCCAGGGCGACAGTTTGATTGATGATGAGGCAAGTACATTCGGTGCTGTAATCAAGGAAGAAGACGAGTTGATTGAAAAGACAATTGACTATATTGAAAATGACTGTAAAATGGAAGAGGAATATGTTGAAAAGGTTGAAAAGTTCTTTAAATACACTGACAAGGGCAATTGTAAGAGAGTTTACGATTGGATTTTAAAAAATTAGAACAATAAACCCTGAATTTTTATAATGGATTTTAAAAAATTAGAACAATAAACCCTGAATTTTTATAAAATTAATTGATTAAAAAAGTTTTAAAGTATTAAAACTAAAATAGATTTAATTAATTTTAACAAATTATTAAAAAATAAAAACAAAAAAATCAATTTAACAAATTATTAAAAGCGAGGAATAAAAATGATTGGTGTAATATTGGCTGCTGGAATGGGTACAAGATTAATGCCCCTTACAAAAGAAATTCCAAAGGCTTTACTTAAAATAAATGATATGACTTTACTTGAAAGAATGATTAGAAACTGTGTAAATGTAGAAATAACTAAATTCATAGTGGTTGTAGGATATAATAGAGACAAAGTCATCGACTTATGTCCTGAAATAGCTGAAAAATACGACATTGAAATTAAAACAATCGTAAACGAGAAATACGATGTAACAAATACCTCAGTTTCCACATATCTTGCAAGTAACTACATTGAGGAAAATGACTTGGACGACTTTATTCTTGTAAATGGAGACAATGTTGTAGATCCTGAAATTATCAGCAGATTAAATGCTTCCAAAAACACTGGAATGATTATTGATAACTTTAAGGAACTTAATGAAGAGTCATTTAAACTTATAATTGATGATGAATCATTTAATGAAGAGAAAACAATAGCTAACGGTAAAATAAATTCCATTGGAAAAGGATTGGACATTCCATCCTCAAGTGGAGAGTTTATAGGAGTTTCAAAAGTAATAGCTGATGACGTTGCAGAATTCAATAGAATTCTGGAGGGACTGATAGATGAAGACCCTCAAAACTACTATGACTTTGCATACAAGGACTTAAGCAATATAAAGACAATTGACTTTGTATTAACCAATGGATTAAAATGGACTGAAATTGACGACCACACAGATTGGGAAAACGCTCAAGAGCTTGTAAAAGAGTTAGAATCTTAAATAAATTATTTTAAGGGTTTAAATCCAAAAATAGGTATTAAACTAATTAAAAAAATGAATAAAAAATAAAATTGTCTAAAACCAATTAAAGGATAAAACTCATTAAAAATAGGCCTTAAACCAATTTAGCAAGAAATTAATAATAAAATTGTCTAAAACCGATTAAAAGAGGATAAAATGTCACAAAAATCATTCAAGAAAAAAATAAAAGACATACTATATATTACTGCAAAATATGGTGCTAGAGCATTATATTATATAGGAACATATGTTCTTAGTCCAAAAGATAATATTATCCTCTTTGAGTCCAGCAATGGCCGTAATTATACTGGAAATCCAAGATATATCTATGAGGAAATACTTAATCAAGGCCTTGATAAGGAATTTAAATGTGTCTGGGTTTTCATGCATCCGGAAGAGCATGACATTCCAGGAAATCCAATCAAGGTAAAAAGATCATTTTTCAAGTTTTTATATTATACAATAAGAAGCGGAAGCTGGGTTTTTGACTCAAGGCATCTCTACTATCTAAAGAAAAACAAAAAGACAAAATACATTCAGACCTGGCATGGAACTCCACTTAAAAAACTGGGACTTGACATGGATTACATTGACATGAGTGGAAACAAGGACATCAGCCAATACCATGATGAGTTTAAAAAGAACACATCCCAATGGGAGTATCTGATTTCACAAAACAGCTATTCAAGTGAAATATTCAAAAGGGCCTTTGCCTTTGACGGAGAAATGCTGGAAATAGGTTATCCCCGTAATGACATTCTCATAAACAAGAACAATGAGGAAAGCATTGACAGCATAAAAACCAGATTCAATATTCCAAAGGACAAGAAAATCATCCTTTATGCTCCAACATGGAGAGACAACCAATACTACCAAAAGGGCGAATACAAGTTTGCAACAGAGATGGACTTTGATGAAATGAAAGAGTCCCTGTCAGATGATTATGTTCTGATTGTCAAGTATCACTATCTGGTCAAGGACAAGATAGACTGGAAGAAATATGATGGCTTTGTCATTGAATGTGATGCAGAATGGGACATTCAGGAATTGTATCTAGTCTCAGACATTCTAATTACAGATTACTCTTCAGTAATGTTTGATTACGCCTTGCTCAGAAGACCTATCTTATTCTTTGCATACGATATGGAATTCTATAAGGAAGGATTGAGAGACTTTTACTTCGACATGTTTGAGGAAGTTCCGGGCCCTATAGTTGAAAATACAAATGAGCTTATAAGTGAAATCAAAAAATTAAAAGAGGGAAATTACGAAGAGACTTATGGAGAAAAGTACGACAAGTTCCAAAAGAAATTTAATGAATTTGACAAAGGAACAGCTTCCCAAAGCGTAATTGACCTTATAAGACAGAGGGATTAGTTAATAATTAGAATTCTTATAAATTTTAAAATTATTAAAACAATCAACTTTCAAAAAAAAATAATCAAAAATTTAATCATACTAAGTTTAATCATTTAAAAATCTAATGGTTAGGATATCATGAATAATATTGACTACAATGAATTTGAATTGGAAGAGGGCTACACAGTTAGACAAGGTAAGGAATACAATGCCTTATTTAAAAACAACAAACCATCAATTGTTCTAAGCAAAAATAAACATGTCTATAATCGAATATACGATTATAACGCCAAAGCTGAATCAATTTCTATGAAAAAAGATAAAATAATTTTAGAATTTTCAGTCACTTCCAAAAAATATCCAAGCATTGACATAAGCAAGTTCCACATAAACATAGGCTATAGGAATTATGATTTCATTAAAAAATCAGATAAATACATTGTAGAATTCAGATATGATTCAATAGAACTTGCAGGAAGATCTGCTGGGGTTTACCTTGAATATATTGATGAAAATGGTTTTTCATTTAGAAAGAAACTAAGAACAATGAGAGGCCTTAAATTAAGACTTAAAAACAAATTCCTTAATAAAAATGAAGAGCTTGAAAAATACAATGACCGTGAGCTTTATTACAGCCCATTGGTAAATTACAATAATCACAGCATATTCTTCTATGAAACCTGGAAAGGTTTTCTCTCATTGGCATATAGAGAAGTGAACATTACAGATGACAAGAAAGAGCAAAAGAAGATTAAAAAGGCATGGGACCAGTATCAAAATGACCACAAGAAAGGCAAAAATGTCCCTTCAATAGTCCTTTATGAAAAGTTCTGTGGAAAATATGAGGAAAGTGCAAAATACGTCTATGAAAGGCTGATTGATGAGGGCTGGAACAATGTATTCTTCATCCTAAGCAAGGACAGCGAATATAGAGCTGAAGTTGGTGAAAAATACAGGGCCAATATTATTGACAAGAACTCTGTAAAGCATTATTATGAATATTTCAATGCAAAGGCATTCATCACAACCGAATCAATCAATCACGCAATCGATTTGGCCACATACAGTTCAATGACCCGCAGAAGACAGTACTGGCAAAACTATTACTATATCTTCCTCCAGCATGGAGTAATGTTTGCATATTCCCTTAAGGGAAGATGGGACTTTGAAAAGGGGGGAGGATTTGGAGACAATTCCTATGTTGTAGTATCATCTGAAACAGAGGCTGACCACTTTATAGAGGATGGCAAATTCGATAGAGAGGATTTAATCAAATCAGGACTGCCTAAATTTGACTTTTCAGTAAGGAATGAGGATGCAGACAAGATTCTAATCATGCCAACATCAAGAAGCTTTGAACATTCTGTAATCAGGGACGACACCCTTAATTCCACCTATTACAATTTCTCCAAAAAGCTTATAGAAAGTGTTCCGGATGCCCTTAAGGACAAGATAGTCTTTATTCCACACCCTCTTGTAAATGCTATATTCGGAAAAACGGATCTTGAGGAATATATGCCTAAGGAATACAGTTACGATGAATTGCTGAAAAACACCCGTCTTTTAATAACAGATTACTCCTCAATCTCCTATGATGCATTCTACAGAGGCTGCAATGTAATATTTGCATGGATGGAAAAGGAGATGTGTCTAAACAATCTGGGCATAAGCCTTAAGCTAAATGATGAAAATGCATTTGCAGACATTGCTTATGATTATGAAAGCTTAGGGGAACTTATTGAGAAAAACTATTATGGAAGCCACAGCGAGGAAAACACTGAAAAATACGAGAAAATCGTTGAATTCCATGACGGCAAAAACACCGACAGGCTAATAGATTATATCTACAGCACAAACATTTTCCCAGAAAAGGCTGGAAAATGCAATATGAATGATCTTGAGGTAAGTGGTGTTGAAGACCTTCCTTATACAGGAAAGAAAATCACCCATAAAAAAATCAAGGCAAGTTATGATGGCAGAAAACTCATCAAGGACCTTGACTTTAAAGTCCAGTACAAAAACAACAGGGAAATAGGCAAGGCCAGCTGTGAACTTATCGGCATTGGAATCTATGAAGGCAAAAAGTCAATAGACTTTGAAATCAAGGAAAACATAAAGAAGGCAAAATACGAAAAGGAGAATGAGAATATAATTCTTAAAATGAAAGACAAGACCTTAATGGAAGGGGAGGATTATACAATAGAAAAGGTTGATTACTCCGAAGTAGGAATTGAAAAGATTGCAATAAATGGAATGGGAGATTACATTGGTCAAAAAGGAGTTTTAATAGATTTAATGGCTGAAAATTAATTATTAAGTTTAAATTTAGTTAAATTAAACTACTTCATTACTCAAAAACAAAATTCAACTTATGGCCGCAAACACTACAATGGCCACCCTTCATTACTCAAAAACAAAATTCAACTTATGGCCGCAAGTACTGCAATGGCCATCCTTTATTCTATTTTTATCCCTATTGCAATAAGCGGTTCTAGAAATCAACAATTCACCACATTCAGGACAATAGCTATTATTGTCTGCCTGCATATTCCCCAAATAAACATGCTCAATTCCCATTTCAATAGCTATATCCCTTGCCCTAATCAAATATTCAAGTTTGGTTGGCTCGCCATCGCTCATTTTATACATTGGGAAAAATCTTGAAAAGTGCAGAGGAACTTCAGGACCTAATTCTTCAATTATGAAATTGCAAATGGATCTTATCTCATCCTCTCCAGTGTTCAATTCACCTATAAGAAGACTTGTAATTTCAAGATGGGTGCCATATCTTTTCCTTGCATCATGGATTGTCCTCAGATTGTCAAGTACAATGTCAAGATTTCCGCCGCAAATCCTTCTATAGAAATCATTGCTGAAGGATTTCAAATCTATATTGAATGCATCAATAAATTTTAGTGTTTCATCCAATGACTCCCCACTCATATATCCATTGCTTACATATACATTTTTCAGATTTTTGCTGTGTGCAAGTAGAGAAGTTTCTCGTGCAAAGTCAAAGTATGGTGTAGGTTCATTATAAGTCCAAGATATTGATAGACAATTCTTGTCAAGTGCATTTTTAACGATGGTTTCTGGCAGTATTTTAATTGAGTTGTCAAGATTATAAGAATTAGTTGCTAACATATAGTTCTGACAGTTTAAACATGAAAAGTTACACCCAAAACCACCTATGGAAAATGTGCTTGATCCTGGCAGAAAATGATAAAGTGGTTTTTTCTCAATAGGGTCTATGTGATATGAGGCTATTCTTCCATAATTGATTGAATAGAGTTTGCCATCAATATTTTGCATTGAATTGCAGAAGCCATAGGAGTCTTTTGAAATCTTACATCCCCGTCCACATAAATTGCATTGGACAAGTTTGTTTGAAATCACTTTCTCTTTGGACAAGTTGTTTTTCAGACTTTGCCCCTCATACAATTTTGTATAAAATCGAGATTCCTTCATGAAAAAAACTCCTATTTTTTATAAAAATTAAAAACTTAAAATAGGGCCGCAATACAAGAATTAAAAAATACTAATGTAAAAAACTGTAAAAACTTAAAATACGGCCACAAAACAAAAATCAAAATACGCCATAAATGCAATATTAATAAAAACCCAAAAACTTAAAATACGGCCGTATTTTTGAAATTTATAAAAATCATGATTAGGATAAATGTTCGTATCCTTTTGAACTTATTTTCTCAGTCTCCCCATTTGAGAGTACTATTTCAACTGTAAAATTATTATCCTCATCATCCTTAGTATTACAATTTGAATTATTATTTTCACTTATTTCACCAATGACATAAAATTCCATTTCCTTTTCCAAATCCTTTCTGATTTCTGGACTGATGGTGAATAAGAATTCAAAATCTTCACCTACATGAAGTACTAAATCAAGATAATTTAATCCTAAAATCTCTGAAATTTGTTTAAATTCCTCTTCAACAGGTAATTTATCTTCATAAATTCTGATTCCTTTAGAATAAGGGTTTCTAATCTCATTATAATTAGTCTTGCCAATTGATTCAGAATACTCATCATTAATTTCCTTAGAATTAACCTTCCCAAATGATTCAGAATACTCATTATTTAATTCAGAATAGCTATTATTTGATTCAATAGCCATAAATTTCTTATCAGAATCTAAGATCTCATAAAATTCACTTGCCAAACCGTCTGTAATGTCAGTTACACAAATTGAATTTTCACTATTGTAATTACTTAAAATATGGCCTTCTGCATATTTAGCCTCTGGTTTTAAAGCCTTGAAAATGGCCATGTCACAAAGACTTGAATCTATTTCATATGATTTATCAATCTTTTCCTTAATGTCTATTAGCTCAAATAGATTATTGTTTAAGATTTCCCTTAATCTTAACAGTTCAAAACCCAAAGCAGCAAGACCTATCTCTCCACTGATACAGACCAAATCACCGACATTAAATCCTGATTTCATTAAAGCCCTATCCTTATTTACCTGACCGATAGCTGTACCTGAAAGGATTATTTCACTTGCCTCATTTGTGTCTCCGCCAATCAAAGGAATTTCATACTTATCACAGGCCTGAATGACTCCACAAATCAAGTCATCAAAATCATCCAGGAAAGTGTCTTTTGGAATGGCTACATTCAATAAGAATCCTATGTTTTTTGCACCCATACTCGCCAAATCGCTGACATTTACTATTACTGACTTATATCCCATTTGGTAATAGCTCATTTCAGAAGGAAAATGGCTGGATTGTATTAGCATGTCTGAACTTGAGACCAAATAGCTATTTTCCTCAAGGTCAATATCGGTAAGTGCAGAATCATCCCCGATAGAAGTTTTAAAATCAATAGAATTTGAATCAAATATGGAACATGACTTTGATTTTTGTATAATTCTTTCTATTAATTGCTTTTCACCAATATCAGAGACTTTTAAAGAGCTTGTTTTCATAAAAGAATATTTGATTTTTTTACTATAAATATATATTTTAAATTGGAAAATAAAGTAAAAAAAAGTAAAAAACCATTATAAAAATAAATTAAACTAAAAAACAAGTAAAATAAAAAAATCTTATAAAAATAAATAAAACTAAAAAATCATGGTTTTAAATTCTTTTTTCATGCAAATGCAAAGGTCGTCTCCTTCAAAAAAGCCGAAATTGTCAATTAATTCATACCCTAACTTCTTATATAGATTAATGGCCGCTATATTATCCTTTCCAGTTGTAATATACGAATACTTGAAATTGTCCTCAATAGCTAATTTCTCCAATGCCTTAACCATTTTATAAGCTATTCTCTTATTTCTATATCTCTTTTTAACATAAACTCTTTTTATTTCAATTGAATCCTTATCAAAAATCTTATAACTAGCGCAAGCGATTGGATTTCCCCAATTCAAGACAAGCAATACAATATGCGGATCTTCAAGATTATTGTAATCTTCATATTTGAGGGCATCCTCTCCAATAAGAGAAAAATATTCATTATTCAATTCATTGGAAAGTTGAATGAATCTTTCATCCTTTTCATTGCTTAATACAGTTTCCATTTTATCACTTTAATAAAATATTTTTTCCTAACTAAGAAATCACTTAAATAAAATATTTTTTCCTAACTAAGAAATCACTTTAATAAAATATTTTTTTCCTTAAGATAATTAAAAAGAAATAAAAATAAAAATAAGTAAAATAAAGAGTTAAAATAAAAAAATAAGAAATTAAATTAAAAATAGAATAAAAATAGTTATTTTAAAAAATAAAATTATTCTCTAACTAGAAAAAATAAAATTATTCTCTAACTTGAAAAAATAATTAATTATTCCTCTAAAGAGTCAATAACCATTTGTTCTAAAATTTCAATCAATATGTCGTCTGCACAGATTGGTTCAGGATACAATATTTCTCCATCAAATTCCATCTTAACATCACCATGGTCATGATGATGGTGATGATGCCCATGACTGTGGCTGTGATCGTGGCCATGACTGTGGTCATGATCATGATCATGATGATGGTGATGGTGATGATGTCCACTTCCATCATCCTCTATAAGACCTAATATTGTAGGAATGTCACGAGTTGTATGAACTCCAGGTGCAATGAATACAGGAACAACAACCAATCTGTCAACTTCGTTTTCGCTTACAAGCTTATTAATGGAAGTAGGGATATTAGGTTCCACAAGTTCCATAAATCCAAAATCACATGGATAATCTGTTTGAGCCTCATATTGACTGAATACATCTGAAATAAATTCCTTATTGTAATTTAATCTGCTTCCATGAGATACAAGCAATACTGCAGTTTTTGCATCCTCATCAAGCTTTGAATCCTCCAAAGCGGTAGTAACCCTATTGTTAATGATTTCCAAAAGTCTTGGATTAGGGCCGATTGCATCAATAAGACTTAATTCTCCATCAAAATCAACTTCCTCAAGGCCATACAAATAATGTCCTTCAGGATAATTGCCGTCAGGTTGTCTAGGATCTACTTCCTTAGGTTCAAGACCAAGAATAATTGGAATATCAATATTTGTATGAATTCCAGGTGCTAAAAAGACAGGAGTAGCTACGATACGATTTAAATTAGGATTACGTTCTTTTAAAATGTTTATTGCTTCAGGTAATGTTGGATGAGCAACTTTCATATATCCAACTTCAGCATCAAAGTCAGTAGTTTCCTTAAATTTTTTACAAATCTCTGTAAAAACCTCTTCAGCATATGGGAGACTACTTCCATGACTTAATAATAAAACAGCAGTATTTTCATAACTCATAATATCACATATAATTAAAAATCAGTATAATATCATAAAATATTAGAATAAATTAAATTTTATTTGTTTAAATTCATTTAATAATACTTTTTAGATTAATAATTAATAAACTTTGTTAAAGTATTAAAAAATTATTACTAAATTGTTAAAATCCTTAAAAAAGTATTATTTTATATAAAAATTGGAAAAACTGGGAAGTTAAGGAAATAATAATTAGGAATAAAATAAAAAAAATAGTTTAAATTAATTTAAA
>NZ_CALCYR010000196.1 GCF_937906425.1 uncultured Methanobrevibacter sp.
GAAAATAATATAATATCTACAGGAAATGAAAATGATTTTATTTATATATTTAAAAAAAGTGAAGAAAATGATTTTTATTTATGGGAAAAAAAGGTAATTCAAAAACATAATAATAACAAGACATTAAAAATAATTAATGAAATGGAAAATAAAAAGGAACAAAATAAAATTTTAGTAGATAAACATAATAAACAAATAATTATTTATTATTCAATATCAACTTGTTCACGTTTTTATTATGATAATATTTATTATCTCGGAATAAATATTTATGATAATGATTTAAATTTAAAAAAAATATTAAATTATGATGAAAACGGAGAAAGATTTATTAAATATTCATTAATGAAAATATTAAATAAAGAATATTATATCGTTTTCAATGAAAAAATTATTTTAATATCAGCAAAATATTTAGAAATTGTAAATATTTATGAAATTAATTTTAAATAAAATCAAAATTTAAAAGATTATATCGAAGCTGGAGTTAAAGTAAAACTAATAATAGGAATAGATTATTCATTAAATAATCTTCCAATAAATCAACAATTATCTTTACATCATTTAGATTCAAACAAAAACCAATATGAAGAAGCTATAGAAATTTTTATAAATATTTTTAAGGATTATATTAGTAGTTATAAATTTCCAGTATATGGCTTTAGTGCAATATTAAATAATAATCCAAATGTGGTAAATAATTGTTTTAATGTAAATATGAATTTACAAAATCCTGAAATATTTTCGAAGGATTATATATTTGAAAAATATAGAGAAAGTTTTAAATATTTGACCTTATCAGATTCTTCGAAATTTTCTCCTTTATTACAAAATGTTTTAGATGAAATAAAAAAAGAAAATGACCAAATAAAATATAATATATTACTCTTAATGACGACTGGATATATTAAAGATAAAGAAGAAACTATTGATATTTTAGTTGAAGGAAGTTCATACCCTTTAAGTGTGGTTATTATTGGAATTGGAACTGGGCCTTTTGAAGATATGAGAGAATTAACAGGGGAAAGTAGACCTTTAATAAATTCATTAAAAATCCTTGGAGGGATTCATATAGACGTAGATATGATGTGTGGACTTGAAATCCACGTACAACTAGAAACTGACTCAAAATTATTCTGTAACTGTCCTACAAACTATCAAGAAGCACCAGCAAATACAAATGTATGTCCGGTATGTTTAAATCAACCAGGTGCTAAACCATTTCCAACAAATGAAAAAGCTATTGAAAACGCTTTAATGATTTCTTTAATGCTTAACTGTAAAATCGATAAAAACTTTACATATTTCATGAGAAAACACTATGATTATCCTGATTTGCCTTGCGGATACCAGAAAACCTCTGTACCAATAGGATATGAAGGGGAATTGAATGGTGTAAGAATTAGGGAAATTCACATGGAAGAAGACCCTGGACAATACAAACCGGATAAGGGTATTGTAGACTTTAACCGTTCCGGAATTCCTCTTATCGAAATCGTAACTGAACCTGATATGCGCTCTCCTGAAGAAGCACGTAACTTCTTAAAAGAACTCATTAGAGTATTGGAATATAGTGGAGGAGCTCGTGGAGAAGGTACCATGAGAGCTGACGTAAACGTTTCCATCAATGGTGGAAACAGGGTTGAAATGAAAAACATCAACTCCATCAAAGGTGCTTACAAGGCTTTAAACTTTGAAGTAATCAGACAAAAGAATCTTGTTAAAAGAGGTGCTGAAGTTAAACAGGAAACCAGAGCATACCTTGAAAGCCAAATGATTACCGTTTCAATGAGGGACAAGGAAAATGCAGACGA
The DNA here is from genome assembly GCF_937906425.1 of uncultured Methanobrevibacter sp. Lineage (GTDB taxonomy): Archaea > Methanobacteriota > Methanobacteria > Methanobacteriales > Methanobacteriaceae > Methanobrevibacter. The sequence goes on from NZ_CALCYR010000196.1 coordinate 1,815, forward strand.
TTACAGGTTCATTCCGGATCCTGACTTGCCACCTATGAAAATATCTGAAACCCAAATTGAAGATGTTCTTGAAGTAATGCCTGAAGCTCCGCATAACAAGGTGAAAAGATTTGTGGAAGACTATGGCATTGATGAGGAATCTGCAAAAGTGCTTACCTCTGAACTTGACTTGGCTCAAACTTATGAGGAAGTTGTAAAAGAGATTGATCCTAAATTTGCTGCAAAATGGATGAGAGACGAACTTAAAAGGGTTTTAACCTATAATAAACTTGATTTTGCAGACAGCGGAATTCTCAAGGAAGACTTGGTTGAATTCCTGAACATGCTTCAAAATAAGGAAATTACCACAAAGGCAGGTCAAAGAATCATTGAAAAAATGCCTAACAACAAACAGACTCCAAAGGCAATTGCTGAAGAACTTGGTTTAATTGGTGTAGTTAAAGACGACGAAGTCCAAGCTGCAGCAAAACAGGCTATTGATGAAAACCCTAAAGCAGTTGAAGATTACCACAATGGTCAAAAAGCTTCATTAAACTTCTTGATGGGCCAAGTAATGAGATTAACCAAAGGTAAGGCAGACCCTGGAGAAACCGTTAAAATCCTTAGAGAATTACTTGGAGAATAAATAAATAGAATTTTTTCTAATAATCTTTTTATTATGTATCATGGGAGGACAAAAATGGATAATGAAAAAACTACAGTGAAGGATTACATGACCAAGAATGTATACACTGTAAAGTATGATACTCTTAATAAAGACGTGATTAAATTAATGAAAGAAACAAAGCACGACGGTTATCCTGTAGTTGATGAAGGAGATCATATTGTCGGAATTATTACTGCTTACGATTTATTATTAAAAGACTGGGAAACTGAATATGTTAGTGGGATAATGTCTAAGGAAGTTATTGTTGCAAGAGAAGACATGCCCATCAACGATGCATCAAGAGTGATGTTTAGACATGGCATTTCAAGACTTCCGGTTGTAGACAGACAACGTCATGTAAAAGGAATCATGACCAATACTGATATTGTAAGAAGCCATATCGAAAGGTCAACTCCTACCAAAGTAAATGCATTTAGAGAAACTATGGAAAAGCTGTATGACATTAAAACCACATTGACTAGAGAAGCAGTTCCTGTTGATAAGATAAAACCTACTCAAGACAGAGTTTATGCTGATGAATTACAGGGAAGAACCTATGAACTTGAAAAAGGATTGGCAGAACCTACAATAGTTGTTAAAACTGGAGACAGATATATTCTAGTTGACGGACACCACAGAGCTGTTGCAAGTGTTCAATTAGGATTGGATAAAATTGATTCCTATGTTGTGGAGTTCAATAAGGATATTACATTGGGAATGGAAAAAACTGCTGAAAAACAAGGATTAAATTCATTCAGTGACATTAATATCATAGATGACGATCAACATCCTTTAATTGCTTTAACTGAAACCATTAAAACAGCCAACAACAAAACCGGCTAATTTGGTAAAAATAAAAACAAAAACCCAATAAAAAAAACCAAGTAACTGGTAAAAATAAAAACAAAAACCCAATAAAAAAAACCAAGTAACTGGTGAAAATAAAAACAAAAACCCAAAAAAACCAAGTAACTGGTGAAATCATGGCAAATGACAATATTATTAGAGAGGTTTATGAAGTCCTGGAAGGTCGTAGAGACAATCCAATTGACTCATACACTTCAAACATAATGAAAGACAGCAATAAAAAAGCAGAGGATAAGATTCTTGAAAAGATAGCTGAAGAATGTGGAGAAACTTTAATTGCATCTAAAAACGATGAAAATTTAGTTTACGAATCAGTGGATTTAATTTTCCATACTTTGCTTCTTTTGGTCTATAAAGGAGTTCCATTTGATGAAATCCTTGAAGAATTCGAAAGAAGAAGAAAATAAACAATTATAAAAATCATATCTGCATAAGAGGAAAATTAATTTTTCCTCTTTTTTTATTGGAAAAATAATTAATTCGTGAATATACTAACTAAATTAAATAAATTAATTTATAAATAAAAAACTAAAAACCCTAAAAAATAAAAAAAATAGAATTGAAATTAAAAAAACTGAAAATCTTAAAGATTTAAAATAAAATTTAATAAAAACAATTAAAATAAAAAAAAATAATGATTAAAAAATAAAAAAGAACAAAATCTTAAAGATTTAAAATAAAATTTAATAAAAACAATTAAAATAAAAAAAATAATGATTAAAAAATAAAAAAGAAGAAAATTAGAAATCAATCTAAAATTAGTTCCATATTGCGCATCCCTCTTTTCTTGCCGGGAAAACCAAAAGCCTTTCTTTTAAAAACCTTAAAGCCCAATGAACTGTACAATCTATAAGCTCCATCATTCCTAAAATCAGCATCAAGAACCACTCTCTTACAACCTAATTCCCTTGCAAGATCAATAAGTTGATATAGGGCTTGCTTACCATAACCCTTACCGCGATTGCCATCACAAATAGCTAATTCACAAATGTAAAAGTCATCTTCCTCAACATCAACCAATACGAATTTGTCCATGAAATTGACTTTGGAAAGACCTAAAGCTTCACTGAACTTAAGATGCTTGAAAGATTCTACAATGTCCTTAAAATAGGAATGCTGAACTCCTTTTCCACCATTAAACATTCCAATAATGTTTTTCTCTTCAGTGTCCTCATCATCAAAGAAGACGTAGAATAGGGAACCGTCATCTTCAGCATCTTCAGCAAATTCATACTCCAATCTATGGCTTAAAGCTAAAACTCCTTCTTCCTTTGACTTGAAAACATGTTTAAATGTTCTATAATCAACATCATAAATAAGTTCAGCCACAACTTTTATATCATGAATTTCTGGATCAAAGTCTCTAAAAATCAATTTACACAACACACAATAGTTTTTTAAAAAAATAAACAAATATCAATACGTATATAATTATATTAAAAAATTAAAATAAAAATTTAATTAAAATTAAATAAGAAATTAAATAAAATTATTAAAAATAAATTAAAATTAATTAAAATTAATTAAAATCAAATAAAAATTCTAAAATTTAAAATTAAAAATAAAGAAATTAAATAAAAACCTATTAAAACAAATTAAAAAGAATAAACGAATAAAATAAAATTATTCTCCCTTTTTAATCCTACATGCAATGTTATTAGCAATTGTTAATGCACAGACTCCTGCTCCAAAACCATTGTCAATGTTTACAACAGACAATCCAGGAGCGCAGGATTGAAGCATTGAATATAAAGCTGCCTTACCGTCTGCACCAATTCCATAACCAACAGAGGTCGGAACTGCAATTACAGGTGCATCAACTAATCCTGCAACAACTGAAGGAAGAGCCCCTTCCATTCCTGCACAGACAATAAAAGCGGAAACTTCCTCTTCAACCATATAAGCTATTTTAGGAAATAGCCTATGAATTCCTGCAACACCAATGTCATAGGAGGAAATAACCTCACAACCTCCCTGTTCAACAATTACACGAGCCTCCTCTGCAATTGGAATGTCAGAAGTTCCTGCTGTAAGAATTCCTATCTTGCCCAAATCAGGATTAATATTCTTTAATTGGCCTTTATAAATAATAAGAATCTTTGCTTTGGAATTATAATCAAACTTAAGACCTTTCTCTTGAACAAAAGCCAAATCATCACATAATCTTTCATATCTTTCATGGGACAGGCGAGTGATTATAATATTATCTCCCAATTCAATTCTTCCATTATCATCTTCAAGTAAAAGACCCTTTAAAATAGTAAGCAAATCATGATAATCCTTACTTTCTGCAAGAATTGCTTCTGGAAAACCTGTCCTGTCCTTACGAGCCCCATCAAAATTAGCGACTCCATCAAGTTCCCTAATGGAATTTGCCTTTAAGAGAGTCTTACACTCTTCAATTGAAATCTTTCCAAGAGCAAAGTTTTTAAGAATTTCATCCATAATATCACTAATCAATCAATAAATAAAATAATAAAATAATTAATAAGTTTAAAATAAATTAACTAATTAAATAAAAAATTAAAACTAATTAAAATTAATTAACTAATTAAATTAAAAACTAAAAAGCATGAAAATACTTAAGTTCATAAACTTTTTAAAAAAATATATAATCATTATAGTATATAATAATATATTATCCTAAATATTTATATTTTAAAAAACAATCACAAATAGCAAAATTCAAATAAATATTTACATTAAAAAAAATAATCGCAAATAGCAAAATTCAAATAAATATTTACATTTGAAAAATCACAATTATTAAAATTAAATTTCCTAAAAAAGAATAACTGGTGTAAGTGTGGAAACTAAAAAAGTATTGGTAGAAGGAATCGTACAGGGAGTGGGATTTAGACCATTTGTCTATAGAATAGCTACTGAACTTAATATAAAGGGATATGTTAGAAACCTTGGAAATGTTGTGGAAATAATTATCCAATCCGACTTAGACAATATAAACTCCTTTTTATACAAACTTCAAAACGAACTTCCTCCAATAGCTAAAATAAACAATCTGGAAACTATCAATATGGATTCTGCAGAAAGCTTTAATGATTTTACCATTAAGAAAAGTGCAGACACCTTTGCAGGAACTTCTGTCATTCCTCCGGATCTTGCAATATGCGACAAGTGCCTTGAGGAAATCAATGACCCTGAAAACAGAAGATACAATTATCCATTCAATGCATGTACAGATTGCGGACCAAGATTTACAGTTATTGAAAATGTTCCATACGATAGGGACAAAACCACAATGGACGACTTCCCATTATGTGACTTATGTGAAGAGGAATACACAAATCCACTGGATAGACGTTACCATGCAGAGGCCAGTTGCTGTGAAGACTGTGGACCATCTCTCCAATTGTATAAAAATGACAATCAAAATCCAATACTGATCCAAACCGATGATCCCTTAAAGGAAACAGCAAGACTTCTTGATGAGGGAAAAATCTTTGCAATCAAGGGAATAGGGGGAACTCACCTTGTTGCAAATGTAAAGCTTGAAAAAACAGTCAATCTCCTAAGGGAAAGACTTGGAAGAAAGACACAGGCCTTTGCTGTAATGAGTCCAGACATTGAAACCGTAAAAAAATATGCAATAATATCAGAGGAAGAGGAGAAAACATTAAAATCCAAGGAAAGACCTATCGTAATCCTGAAAAAGTCTGGAAATTATGACTTTGCAAAGTCAGTTTCACCTGATTTACACAATATTGGAGTAATGTTACCCTATGCTCCACTGCATCATTTATTATTCAACAATACTGACACTCCAGCCTACATTATGACATCTGCAAATGTTCCTGGAGAACCTATGATGATTACAAACGAGGAGATTCTAAACAACCTCAATACAATAGCTGATTATTATTTAATCCACAACAGAAGAATACTTAACCGTTGTGACGATTCAGTGGTCAGGTTTAGAAATGATGAACTTGCATTCATCAGACGTTCCAGAGGCTACACTCCAGAACCTTATGATTTAAGTGGAAAATACACTCATTTAAATCCGGAATTCGATAATCTAAACATTCTCGCACTTGGACCTGAACTGGATGTAACATTTACAATTGTCAAAAACTCAAGGGCATATGTTTCACAGCACATTGGAAATACAAACAAGTACAGAACCTATGAATTTCTTCAGGAAGCAATTAGGCACATGATGAGAATTACAAAAACAGATCATTTCGACATAATCGCCTGTGACTTGCACCCTCAATTCTTTACAAGCAGATTGGCTAGAGAATTGGCTGAGGAATTCGATTGTCCATTGATACCTGTTCAACACCATCATGCTCATGGAATTTCATTATTAAATGATCATATTCAAAATAATGGCGAAAATAAGCAATTTTCAGAAGAATCTGAATTAGGAAACAATCAAAATACAGAAAAAACAGAACAAAAAACCAAAAACAATGAAAATACAGAAAAAACAGAACCAAAACCAGAAAACAATGAAAACAAAGACATTTCACAAGAAATGATTATAATAGCTGCAGATGGAGTAGGATATGGCTCAGACGGCAACTCATGGGGTGGAGAAATCCTATACACAAACATTAAGGAATTTGAAAGGTCCGCTTCTCTAATGCCTCAAAAGATGCCTGGAGGAGATTTATGTACCAAATATCCCGTCAGAATGTTGTCTGCAATCCTTTCAAACCCTAATAGCGACTATGACTCTGGGAAGTTCACTCAAGATTATATTGAAAATCTTCTGAAAAACAATTATCTTGACTATTTCAAACATGGTGAAATGGAAATTAAAAGCCTATTTAGACAAATGGAAACAAATCTCAATGTTGGAATAAATACAAGTACTGGAAGAACCTTAGATTCAATTTCAACCGCACTTCACATTTGTGGAGAACGCAATTATGAAGGTGAAGCTTCCATGAAACTTGAATCCTTTGCATACCAATACAAGCAAAAGGATGAATTGGATGACTATCCAATAATAATCAAGGAATTTGAAGGAAGAAAGGTTCTTGACACTACAGCAATTTTAAGATATGTGATAAATAAGATAGAAGAGGGTGAAGACCTTAATAAAATAGCTGCAGCAGGACAAAAGGCGGTAAGCATCGGACTTGCAAGTTTAGCTGTAGAAGTGGCTAGTGAAAAGGGAATAAGTACAATCGGAGCAACAGGAGGAGTCTTCTACAATGAAGCAATTACCTCCCACATAAAAGAGTTTATAGAAAAAGAGGGAATGAAATTCATACAGCACACAAATTCCTGCCCAGGAGACGGATCTGTTTCCCTTGGACAGGCAATAATTGCTGGAGCCAATCTAAATAGTTTAGATGAATAAAACTCTTAAAATAAGAGTCCAATTATAAAAATAAATTAAAATAATTAAGATAAAAATTATTAAAAATAAGTAAAAATGAGTAAAAATGAGTAAAATAAACAGAAATAATTAATAAAATTATTAAAAATAAGCAAAAATTAGTAAAATAAAAATAAATAATATAAAAATTACTAAAAATAAGTTAAATAAACAATAAAAAAGATAAAACAATAAAAATAGAAAAAAGGATTTAAAAATTAAATTCAAATAATAAGGGCTAATTATAACTACAATTCCAATTTCAATTCTAATTATAAGTTCCCATTATTATAATATTTTAATTAATAAAAACTAATACCTATTATAGGTTCTTTCCAAAATATATTCCGCTCTTTCCTTTAAGTTGTCATACAAACGAATTTGACTTTTAAGTTCATCAATAGCTTCGTAATGACCTTGATCTATTCTTTTTTCAATATCCAATAATTTAGACCATTCATCACCAGAAGGTAATTGTTTAACATTTAACATATCATCTGAAATAGCTACATTAAAGGAATTTTTAGTAATTGTAATATGCACATTAACATCATTTGGCATATCATAATACTTACGAGGGCGACCTCTAACAACTTTTTTTGTAGAAGATTGTAAAATACCAACTTCTTCCATAGCTCTTAAATGTTCAATAATTGCTTTCTGACCAATTTGGAGCTCTTGAGAGATTTCACTAACGAATCTAGGCTCTTCTCTTAAAAGATCTATGATATCACGTCTTGTCTTACATCCCATAACATCAAGAATAGCTTCCATATCAACATCATCAAGATTTTGCTGATTCTGATTTTCCATAATTGACCTCCTTACTAATTTAAGAATATCTTTAATGCATCAATATAATTACAATAAGCAATTACAAGAATTAATCTTTAAAATAATCAATCTATTATATAATAATTATATTAAGTAATTTTATTGTGAAATTCAAATTGAATTTATTGTGAAATTTAAAACTTTAAGAAAAATCATTAAAATAAATTTAAATTTAAAAAATGATTTATTAAATTATCTAATTTTTCTATATTACATTATAAGTCCAAAGTATTATATTAACTTTTTGTTACTAAAAACCGAAATCTTTATATAACATTTTGTTACTAAATTATGTATAGAGAAAGATAACAAATTGTTACTTTAATAAAATTGGCAAAAATAAAATCAAAATCCGATTCTTATTTCTCCAATACCTATAAAAACCTATAAAAATCAAGTATTAGAGAAATAGAAACCAAAGAACAATATGTTATTAAAAGAAACCATAAGATTCTTAAAAATTAATAACAATAGGGATAAAACAATCAAAGAAAAAAATATTTCAAATCCTCTTTAAAAAAATCACACTATAAACATAGATTTTATCAAATCTATAAGACATAAAATACTTCATTTCCATATATGGAACTTTAAAACATTTGACTTCATTTCTATTATTAGAAATTCAAAACATTTTTCCATATCGATGGAAATTCAAAACCTTCTTTGATATGTCAAAAATATTAAAGGAGCTTATCGCTCTCTTTCTCTTACCACTATCATAATAAAATATAGGTGACTAAACACCTTTACAAAAAAGTTTAAAGGTGAGCAGATGGCAAATAAGAAAGACGAAATTAAAGATTCTGAAGAAGAGACAGGTAAAAAATCTACCACTCAAAAGATCAAAGACAAGCTTCAGAAAGATGAAGGAGATTCTAAAGATGAGGAAAAATCTTCTAAAGAAGATGAATTAGCTAAATTAGAAGAAGAACTCAAAACAAAAGAAGAAGAAAATTCAGAATTAAAATCTCACATTCAAAGACTTCAGGCTGACTTCGATAATTTCAGAAAACAAAGTGATAAGCAAAAGCAGGATTTAATAAGATATGCAAATGAAGGCCTTATCAGCAAATTCCTAGACGTTTATGAGGATATGGAAAGAGCACTTGAAAACTCCAAAACCGAAGAGGAATTAAGGGAAGGATTGGAATTGATCTATTCAAAAATGAAAGGCACCCTTGAAAAGGAAGGTGTTGAGGAAATTCCTGCAGTTGGAGAAAAGTTCGATCCATTCAAGCATGAAGCTTTGCTTACAGTAGACAGTCCTGATCATGAAAACAATGAAATCGTTGATGAACTCATGAAAGGATACACCCTTAAGGACAAGGTAATTAAATATTCCAAGGTAAGGGTTTGTAAAAAGGCTAAAAAAGCAGAGCCGGTTGAAGAAGAAAACTCTGAAGAAGAAAATGAAGAATAAAAAAATTAAATTATTATATTATTAATTCATATTTATAAAATTTCAATAGCCATTAAAGAAATTAAAAATTTAAATTAATTATTAAATCCATTATAAATTTTTAATTAAAAATTTTATTATTAAATTAATTTTATTATCGATTTTTAATTTAATCCGCTTTTGAAATATTACAAAAAATTAAGGAAAATTACTAAAAATAGCAATTTTCAAAAAAAAACTAAAAAAATAAAAAGAAAATTACTAAAAATAGCAATTTTCAAAAATACTGATAAAATAATTAAAAAAAAAACAAGGTGAATATCATGGCTGATAGCAAAAAAGAAAAAATTATTGGAATTGACTTAGGTACTAGTAACTCTGCAGCATCTGTACTTGTTGGTGGAAAAGCTACAGTTATCCCAAGTGCAGAAGGTGCAAGTCAATATGGTAAAGCATTTCCAAGTTATGTAGCATTTACTGATGACGGACAACAATTAGTCGGTGAACCTGCAAGAAGACAAGCAGTAACCAACCCAGAAAATACTATTAGTGCAATCAAAAGGAAAATGGGTACTGACTACAAGGTAAATGTTCAAGGCAAATCATACAGTCCACAAGAAATCTCTGCAGCAATCTTGCAAAAAATTAAAAAAGATGCAGAAGCTTTCTTAGGAGAACCTATTGAAAAAGCAGTTATTACCGTACCTGCTTACTTTGACGACAACCAAAGAACTGCAACCAAAGACGCAGGAACCATTGCCGGTCTTGATGTAGTAAGACTTGTAAACGAACCTACTGCAGCAAGTTTAGCTTACGGTATTGACAAACAATCCGATGACGATGACGTTAACATTTTAGTATTCGATTTAGGTGGAGGTACCTTAGACGTAACCATTATGGAATTCGGTGGAGGAGTATTTGAAGTACAATCCACAAGCGGTGATACCCAACTTGGTGGTACCGACATGGACAATGCATTAATGAAATACTTGGCTGAAACCTTTAAGGCTGAAACAGGCATTGACTTAATGGATGATGATCAAGCAGTACAAAGATTAAGAGAAGCTGCAGAAAAGGCAAAAATCGAATTATCCACTACCTTAACCAGTGAAGTAAACTTACCATTCATCTGTATGGGTGCAGATGGCAAACCACACAACCTTATAAACAACTTAACCAGAGCAAAATTAGAAGAATTGGTAGATCCTATTGTTAAGAAATGTGGTAACCCAATCCAACAAGCATTAAACGATGCTAAAATGACTAAAGATGACATTGACAAAATCATCCTCGTTGGTGGACCTACAAGAATGCCAGTTGTACAAAAATTCGTTGAAAACTACATAGGCAAACCTGTAGAAAGAGGAATTGACCCAATGGAATGTGTAGCAATGGGTGCAGCTATCCAAGGTGGAGTATTAGCTGGAGAAATTAAGGACTTAGTTCTTTTAGATGTTACCCCATTATCCTTAGGTATTGAAACCTTAGGTGGAGTATCAACTACCCTTATTGAAAGAAACACTACAATTCCTGCTAAAAAGAGTCAAATCTTCTCAACTGCAGCAGACAACCAGCCTTCAGTAGACATTCACGTAGTTCAAGGTGAAAGAAAAATGGCAGTGGACAACACCACTCTCGGAAGATTCCAATTAGTCGGAATCCCTCCTGCTCCTAGAGGAATGCCACAAATTGAAGTAACCTTCGACATTGACGCAAACGGTATTATCAACGTATCTGCAAAAGACAAGGGAACCGGCAAGGAACAATCCATTACAATTACCTCTTCAACCAAATTATCTGACGAAGAAATCGAAAAAGCAGTTAAAGAAGCTGAAATGAATGCTGAAGCAGATAAGAAAAAACAAGAGGAAATTGAAGTAAGAAACAATGCAGATTCAATGATCTACACTGCAGAAAAAACCATTAACGAAGAAGAAATCAAGGACAAAGTCACTGATGATGAAAGAACCAATATTGAAGGATTAATATCCGAATTAAGAGACTTGATGAGTGGAGACGACATTCCTGCAATCAAGGAAAAAACCGATGAACTTACCAAAGTAGTTCAAGACATTGGTGCTAGAATCTATCAGGAAGCTGCAGCAGCCCAACAAGCAGCAGAAGGCGCAGCTGGCGGTGCAGGTCCTGACTTCTCTGCAGGTCAAGACAACAATCAAGACGACGACGGCACAATTGATGCTGAATTCGAAGAAAAAGATTAAATAAATTAAATACATAAATAAAATCATTAATTTGATTTTATTTATCAAAACTTTTAATCCAGCAAAATCTTCAATAGATTTTACTAAAAACATAAATAAAAACAATATATTCATTTGGGAGTTTTCTCCCAGATAATATAGGTTCTGATTAAAAAAAAACTTAATAAAAATAAATTATTACACTGCAAATTAGAACCTAACTATTTTTTAAATATTAAAATTAATAAAAATAAAAAAAAATTAATTTTAAAAACCCAAAGGTTTAATAAAATAAAAAAAATCTTTTAAAAATTCTTATTTATTCATACTTATCTAATTACTAAAATTCAATTATAATTTTAACTAAGGTGACGAAATTGGCAGAAAAGCGTGACTATTATGATGTTCTTGGTGTAGAAAAAGGAGCTACTGAGAAAGAAATTAAAAAGGCTTATCGTAAATTAGCTAGAAAATACCACCCAGATGTTGCAGAAGAAGGTAAAAAAGAAGAAGCAACTGAAAAATTCAAAGAAATTAGTGAAGCTTACGCAGTTTTATCCGATGAAGAGAAAAGACAAAGATATGATCAATTCGGTCATGCAGGAATGGATGGTTTCTCTAATGAGGACATATTCAGAAACGTTAACTTTGAAGATATTTTCCAAGGCTTCGGCGGCGGAGGTCTAGACGATATTTTCGATATCCTATTCGGAGGAGGAGGAGGAAGATCCTCCAGGTCATACAATGCTGGCCCAAAAAGGGGAAGCGACATTTACACTGACATTAGCATCACATTGGAAGAGGCTGCAAGCGGTGCTGAAAAGGACCTTAAGATAAGACATGACGTCATTTGTCCTGAATGTGATGGATCTCGTGCAGAACCTGGAACCCCTGTTGAAACCTGTCCTGTCTGTAATGGTACTGGTGAGAGAAAACATGTTACCCAAAGCCTTTTTGGACAAATGATGAGAGTTGTCCAATGTGGTGAATGTGGAGGAACAGGTAAAAAGATTAAGGAACCATGTCACCATTGTAAAGGTAGGGGAACCGTTAAGGAAGACAAGACCATAAGCATTAAGATCCCTGCAGGAGTTGAAACCGGAAACCGTTTAAGAGTCTCTGGTGAAGGAAATGCAGGAGAAGTTGGTGGAGGAAATGGAGACCTCTACGTTGAAATCAACATTAAAAAACATGATTACTTTGAAAGAGAGGGAGCTAACCTTTACTTTGAAAAACAAATCAGTTTCGTTCAGGCAAGTTTAGGAGACACAGTTGACATTCCTACAATCGATGGAGAAGTTGAACTTAAAATACCTCCTGGAACCCAAAGCGGATCTGTATTTAGATTAAGAGAAAAAGGAATGCCTCATATGAGAAGAAACAGTAAGGGAAACCTTTATGTTACTGTAACTGTTGTAGTTCCTCAAAAACTTAATAAAGAACAGCAAAAATTACTTAGAAAATTCGCTGAAATCAGCGGAGACGAAATTAAGGAATACAAAAAGGGAATCTTTGATAAAGTAAGAGACGCTATCAACAACCCCTAAAACTAAAATACAGGATGTTTATTAAAATAAACATCTTTTTTTACTTTTTTACTTTTTTACTTTTTTTAAAATTCCAACCATTTTACCATTTAACACAACTATTCAAACTATTCTAACTATTTTTAAAATTAAAACTATTTTTACCATTTTTCTATTTACTACTATCTCAATCCTATTTTTTACGAATTTAATTTTAATAAAAAAACTTAATTAAAAAATTTTAAATTTTAGTAAAAAACTTATTTAAAAAATTTTAAATTTTAATGAAAAAAATTAAAAAATTTATTAAATTAAACATTTTATGCCCCCTATATAGATTACTCTAAATACAATACAAATTTTAAAAAATACTTTTTATTAAATTAAAAATAAACCTAATTAAAAACAATAATTATTATAAAAATATAATTTTAATTAATAATAAAATAAATTAAAATTATATTAAATTTTTAGCAAAAAATAGGATTCAAAATAAATAAAAATTTTAAAAAACAATGCTTTTGAAAAAAAATTGAATTTATCAAAATCTGAATAAAATAATAAAACTAATAAAAGACATACATAATAATGATAAAAAAATTAAGTTCAGATGAAATTATGAAATACAGTATAAAAATGCGCAGTGCCAAGGGAGGTCCTCATGAGGAAGGAGGAAAACATATTTCAGGTGCTGAACGTATTTTAAATGAAAATGAAATTGAAAAGGAATTAATAAATGTCTATAGAAGGGCCATTACCCATGAAAGAGGAAAACCTGACTTTATAAACTTTAAAATAGAAAGGATTGAAGAGAAAGATATCATTTATCAAAAAAGATTGGAAATAGTCCAACATGAAGTTAAAGACAATATGGAAGGACTTGAACTTGCAAAATCACTTCTTGAAGAAAATAAAGTAAGCGAAAAGGCTGCTGAAGAGGGAATAAATAGACTCTTAAATCTGGAAGAAAGCATACATGGAGCAATGCTAATTGACAAGGACACTGGAGAAAGAATAGACAATAAGGGAATACACGGAGTAAGGGTTACAGGAATAGCTAGTGCAGACATTGACAAATACAGACAATCCCTTGAAAAGGATGGAAGGGTTGGATTGCATCTTGAGGAAGCACTTATACTTGCATCAAAAATAGCAAGCTGCAAGGGAATTGTGGCTGAATTGTGCTGGAGTGACGACCCAAGTTATGTAATTGGATATGTTGGAACAAAAAAGACTTATGAACGTATTCCAATCTTAAAGGAAAATGGAAATCCAGTTGGAGGCCGTTTATTCTTTATAGACCAAAACCAATTAGACGAAAGTTATAGTTTAGAAGATTTGATTGAGTATTTGGAAAAGCAAGTGGTTTTAATTGAATAAACAAGAAATAATAGAATTATTTAATTAATTAATAAAATAATAAATTAAAAAATTATTAAATTATTAAAACAAATCCTACCACTCAAATAAAATTAAAAAAATTAAAAAAATTAAAAAAATTAAAATTAAATAAAATAAAAATAATACAAATAATAGCTAAAAACAATTATCAAGTGATTATATGAACTTAAATCTTGAAAATCAAATTAAAAATGAACTAAATGACTTAAAAGAGAATGATTTAATAAGAACAATAGATGATTTAAGATTCATAAGTTCAACAAAGGCTATTGACAAAGACAATAAGGAATTTCTCATTTTTGGAACCAATAACTATCTTGGACTTAGCCACCATCCGAAAATCATAAAGGCTTCACAGGAAAAGGCAGTTTATGGAACTGGATCAACAGGTTCAAGACTTACTACAGGAGCTTCATTTGAAGCTAGAGAACTTGAAGAAAATATTTCCAAGTTCAAATCAACCGAATCAACTCTAATTTTTAATACAGGATATATGACTAATTTAGGAGTTATATATGCACTTACAAAGGAAAATGACATAATATTCAGCGACCAATTAAATCATGCAAGCATAATTGACGGAATAAAAATCTCAAAGGCTGAAGTGAAAATCTACAAGCACAAGGACACAGAAGAGCTTGAAAAGCTAATTAAGGAAACAATCTCCACTAAAACAAAGCAAGAAAACAAAAAGAACCTAATTTCCACCAAGAAAATAAATGAAGACCATAAAGAAACAATTCAAAATCATAAAAACAAAAGCTTAGGAAACTTATTCATAATTAGCGACGGCGTATTCAGCATGGATGGAGACATTGCACCACTGCCAGAGCTAGCAGAACTTGCAAAGAAATACAACTGTTGCCTTATCATAGATGATGCACATGCAACTGGAGTTATAGGAAAAACAGGAAAGGGAACAATCGAATACTACAAGGACAAAACAGGAAAAGACCTAAGCGAATATGTTGACCTGCAGATTGGAACTTTAAGCAAGGCTCTTGCATCAGAGGGAGGCTTTGTAACAGGAAAGAAAATTTACATTGACTATTTAATAAACAAATCCAGACCATTCATATTCTCAACTGCACTTTCCCCATCAACAATAGCCAGTGCAAACACTGCATTGAATCTCCTAAAGGAAAACCATGAGGAATATTTGAAAAAACTCAATGAAAATACAAAGCTTATGAGAGACCTCCTAAAAGAGGGAGGATTAAATGTAATTGAAGGAGAAACACCTATTATTCCAATCCTTATTGGAGAGGCCAGAATTGCAAATGAGTTTTCAAGAAAACTTGAGGAAAAAGGAATTTTAGTATCAGCAATCAGACCACCATCTGTACCAAAAGGAGAAAGCAGATTAAGATTAACAATAATTGCAAGTCATACAAAAGAAGAAATAATTTTCACTGCAAATACAATCATAGAAATCTGGAAAGAATTAAAATAAAATCAGAATTAAAAAATACAATCATAGAAATCTGGAAAGAATTAAAATAAAATTAAAATTAGAAGAAGAAATAATAAAACTTTTTTTAAAAAAATACTCTAAAAAAATAAGCTAATAAAAAATAAAGAAATAAAAAAACTTTTTAAAAAAATAATCTAAAAAAATAATCTAAAATAGAAAAAATAACGGTATGCCGAGAGTAACCCACATTCTGTTTATACAGCATTCATCTTAGCGGACTACTTTGCTTCCCTTAGAGGTCATAAGCACCTTTGCCCTTGCATCCTGTAGATTGGCCGTTTCACCGATTCTTTTAATGTCCATCAGTCAAGCATCATTGTCATCCATTAAAAGCCGTGTCGTTTCTGCTCCAGAGTCATGCTTCTCAGCATAAGTTTTTCAACTTTACAGTCTATTTGATGTGCGGAGTTTCCCTAGTGATAAATCACCAGCAGCTGTCTTCGGCTTACCATTAATCATGCTATAATAATAGTTTAGTAATAAGAATATAAAAAAGTTTGTAAAAAATAAAAAAATCAATAGCTTATAAAAAAATAAAAAATTAAAAAGAAAAAAATTAAAAAGAAAAAAATTAAAAAAAGGAAGGTGAAAATATAATTATCCTTCCACCATTATCAGCTTTCCAGATGAAGAATCCTTATATACCTTACCCATCTCAGTATAACCTTTACCAGAACTATTGCTTACATCTGGAGTGTCATTCAACTCCTGACCCTGATCCAATTCAGTAACCTGCTGCATTTGTTGCATTGCCTGCTGTTTCTGCTCAGGAGTCAAGTCCTCATTAAATACAATTCCCTGCATATTCCAAGAAATAACCAGAAACACCAACAAACCTACAGCAATAACAAGCATAGCATCCACAAGGTTTGCTGCTCCAGACATTGGATCTTCTTCTTCACCCTTATTTAAACGTTTATTAGATTTATGTCTTGCCATATTATCTCCCTTTTATAAGAAAATCCCTTTTATGAGAAAATTAATAATATGTTTAAAAAAATAATCCATCTATTCGTTTAGCCTATCCAATACCGCTTTAGATAAAGCATCCAAATTGGATAAGTACTGTTCATACCATCTTCTTCTAATCTTAGAGACAACATATGCAACTGCACCGGAACCAATACCAACAACAGTAGTATCAAAAGCCACAATAATAGCATTGGACAATGTGATTACGTCTCCGCTTCCCAATGCAGCAAGTCCTGGACCCATAGGTATTAAAGTACCCATTAACCCAAGTGTAGGACCTATTTTAGTAACAATGTCTGTTTTTTGAAGTTTTTTCTCTATAATGTCTTCTTCATTTTCAATCAATTTTTCTGCCAATGCTTCTCTTGAGTCTTTTTTTAGCTCTTCAGTTCTTGCTATATTAATCAAAACTCTCTTTTGACTTTTTGGAATGGCAGCCCTTTTGACTACATCTTCAATTTCAATTACCTCCTTAGTACGAGATATCTCAAATATTAAATCCTTGATTAATCTAACAGGTACTTTCTTACGAGAACTGTATTCTGATATAAGTCCACCAACAGTAATTACAGCATAGACTGCAAATATTAATAAAAATATTATTACAGGTATCTGTAAACTCTG
>NZ_CALCYR010000197.1 GCF_937906425.1 uncultured Methanobrevibacter sp.
TTTCCCTACACGACGCTCTTCCGATCTTTTTTTAATATTTTTTTTAATTTTTTTTAAGAATTATTATTTTTTTATAAATTTTTGAAAAGCTTTTTATACTATCAATTTTAATAAGACTATTGGGGGGATACTTTGAATAAGAAAAATCTTTATTCTATTTTAATTATCATTTTATTGATTGTCTTTTCGTTAAGTCTAATTCAAGTAATCTCAGCAAACAATTATCTGGAAATTGAGGATGAATTCTATGAGTCTGATTTGTATGAGCAAAATGAGGATTTATTGGATTCTTACAACAATGAACTTCCAAATCAGGTTGAAATAAAATTTAATGAGAATGGATCATATGTAGTAAATCTAAACACAGATGAAAACTATTATGAATTGTCCGATCGCTTGTATGAATGCATATCCAATCAAAGTCATAACACCAGTGCAAATATCACTACATTAAGACATGAACTAAGACAGATTTGCCTTGACTATGGGCTTGAGGACCCTAATATAACAATCACAAGTCCTTATGGGGATGATACATTTATCACATCTGCTGTAGGTATTGGAATTTCAATGGAACCTACATTGAAGAGTGGAGCTAGTTTGGTTTTAAACAAGACTCATGATGTTCATGTTGGAGACATTGTAGCTATTGATTCTCCTAAATATGGGCCTATTTGTAAAAGAATTGCCAGAGTAAGGGGAGACAAGGTTTTTGCTGTCAGTGATAATGTGAATGGAAGCTATGTGAAGGATGGAAAGCGCATTTATTATGAGGGTATCCGTACTTGGGAAAATATCTCAGACATTGATGGAGTTGCAATAAATGTCTATAACAATGATGGCGTGATTAGGGTTTAATGTTTTATGCAATTAATTTTTTAATTTCACCCATTTTTAAACCTATTTTTATGCAAAAACTTTTTAAATGATTAATATTAAATATATAATTACGTTAGAATATTTGCTATCTGATTTGCAAATAAAAAAAGTCTGACGTATTATTTAATTAAACTCTTATGGACTATAATATTTAGAATTTGATTAATAATTAAATTGCTATTCACTACTAATTTAAACTAATACAGTTAATCAAAAAAACATTTTAAATATTGTCCTTTGGATGTGGCGAAAAGCTGAACAAGAGGTTATAAAATGATGTACAAATATATTAGAGATGCATGGAAAAATCCAGATGAGTCTTATGTAAGAGAACTTATGTGGCAAAGAGTTCCAGTTTGGAGAAAACAACCTGCAATTACTAGAATCGACAGACCAACCAGAATTGATCGTGCTAGATCTTTAGGTTACAGAGCTAAAAAAGGATTCGTAGTTGTCAGAGTAAAAGTTAGACGTGGTGGACGTAGGAAAACTCGTTTCAAACATGGTCGTAGACCTAAAAGAATGGGTGTAAACAAAATCACACCAGCTAAATCTATTCAAAGAATTGGAGAAGAGCGTGTAGCTAAAAAATACCCTAACATGGAAGTATTAAACTCTTACTGGGTATGGGCTGACGGAAAATACAAATACTTTGAAGTTATTTTAGTAGACCCACAAAGTCCTTCTATTAAAAATGACCCAAAAATTAACTGGATTTGTGAAAAACAGCACAGAAGCAGAGCTCTCAGAGGCTTAACCAGTGCTGGTAAAAAAGGCCGTGGCCGTAGAAATAGAGGAAAAGGTAGTGAAAAAAGATTAAAATAATCTTTTTTTAATTTTTCTTTTCTTTTTATTTTTTCTATTTTTTGCATTGCTTTTTTTAATTTAGATATTCTATTTTTTCATTGCTTTTTTTAATTATTTTATTCTTTTTTTATAAATTTTATTCACTTTTTAACGATTTTAAACTATTTTTAACTATTTTTTTTAATTTTTCTATTAATTTTTTAAAAAATTTATTCATTTTCAACGATTTTTTTATAATTTTTCTAAAATTCTCTCATATTAACTATTTTTAACTATTTAAACTATTTTTAACAATTCAAAACTATTCATAACTATTCATAAGTATTTATAACAATTTTTATTAATATTAAAATTAAATTATATAATAACAAGTATTTTTTTAATAAATTTAAAGGTTAAATCATGATTCACAATATTAGATATCGTGTTTTTATATATGATAATGAGGATAAGGATGATATTTTAGAGGCTCTTTTAAATATTTTGCCTAGTGCAGTTCCTGAAGTGGAGGAAGCGGAAGGTCTACTTGAGGAAAAGATGCTTATTTTGTCCGGAACCATTTCTAAAAAAAGAGAAACAAAGGAATTCCTGAAAAATCTTACTGAATCAATTGGAGAGGATCAATTAAAAAAACTTTATTTGGATTTGGATAGGAAAATGGATGAAAAGGGAAATTGGTTTTTAAGATTCTCAAAGGAAAAGGCTCTTGAAGAGGAATGGGAAATATTGGATGGTGGAGACAGCATTCACCTAAAGATAAAGATAGCTGCATATCCTGCTAAAAAAGAGGTTGCTATTGATAAAATCAGTGAAATATTCCCGCAAGAGATTAAAAATGCTTAAGATTTAAGCAATATTGGATTTTTGAATAAAATGTTTTGAGTATTATCGAGGCTTTTTTAAATGCTCAAATATTAAATTATTAAAATATTAAAATATTAAAATATTAAAACATTAAAATATTAAAACATTAAAATATTAAATGTTATTAAAGGTAATTTGAATGAAATTTTATGATTTGAATGTTAGAGGGCAGGATTTTAACAGAGATTTGTCCCTTCTTAAGGAAGCAAATAAATTTGGATGGGATTATATTAATTTTAATTATACTCCTGACAAGTTTTTTGAAGCTAAAAACTATGAAGATGAACTCATTGAGGAGATTGGAAAGTTCAGTGATGATTCCACATATAGAAACAAGTACAATTATGATTCAATCAAAATGGGAATGGGGATAAACATTTTAAATGCCAATTCTAATGAAATTCGTAAAATTACCAAAAAGAATAGGGATAAGTCAAATTACATCAGTTGTTTAGGGGGAGATTTGAAGGTAAATCGCAGTGCATGTGAAAATCCTCTAATAGATGTTCTTTCCCGTCCTTATTACAAGAGATTTGATTCCGGAATGAATCATGTCCTGGCTAAGGAGGCAGCTCGAAACAATGTAGCTATTGAATTGTGTTTCAGGGATGTTTTAAAGAATTTTTTAAAATATCGGGCTAATGTGATAAGCTATTTCAAGGAAATACTGATGTTTCATAGAAAGTTCAAGTTTCCTTTGATATTGACCACTGATTCCAAATTGGTTTATGATGTCAAATCTTCAAGGGATGTCTTTGCATTCTTCAAGTCAATCGGTTTTAGCCAAGAGGAAATCTACAATGGATTTTACTATTATCCCAAACAGATTTTAGACTTTAACAAGGAAAGGAAAAACATGGTGGTAAAAGGTGTTAAGGTCATTGAGGGTGCAACTGACTTCAGTGAAACCTATAAGGATGATGAAGAATTGGATAAGTTTAATAAGTCTGATTTTGAGGATAATGAATTTGATAATTTTATAGAATATTGTGACAATCCAGATGAGGATTTAGAACTTTCTGATGAAAAGAATTCTTCTGGTGGTTTTGATGATGATTTGAAAATTTCAGATGATAAGAATTCTTCTGGTGGTTTTGATGATGATTTGAAAATTTCAGATGATGATAATTATTCTGATAAAGATTTGGAAAATGGATTTAGGGAGGATGAAAAATGAAACTAAAGATTTTGCCTCCAACCTTAAGAAAAAATAATCATTACTTGATTGTTGATGTAAAGAGTGAAGTAAAACTTTCAAAGGAAGAACTCCTTAACCCTATATGGGATGCATGCATTAGGTTCTGGGGAGAGAACCATTCAAGTAACTTTAATCTATGGGTCATGAAACATTACTTTATTAAAGAAGTACATGAAAATAATGAGGATTATTTTAATTATAAGGCAATTGTAAGATGCCAAAGAGATTACTGTGAGGATCTTCGTTCAGCCCTTATAACCTTGACAAGATATAATAAAAAGAGGATTTCAATGAATACGATTGGAATTTCCGGAACAATAAAGGGAGCGGTTTCCAAATTCATAGATGAAGAATAAAAAATATTTAAAGTTTATTTTAATATAATAATCTATATTTAAACCAGTAATACTTTCTACTGTTTTTTTAACACATTTTGCTCCACCATATGCGGATGTATTAATTTTTTGAAATTGTCTATTACCACAAGCAACTTTAGCATATGTATCTCTTGGTATTGAAAACATAGTTGCATTTAATGTTTTAGGATTGAATGTAACTATCATTATAGTATCTCCATTAAATGCTGCATTTACATCTGATATTGAATCTACTCCTAATATTAAAAATGTAAATGGTTTTGTTAAAGTTTTACCTTCAGTAGAATTATCTTCTTCTTTAATAGAGGAAAGAATATTTCCATCCAAATTTTTTTTTCTTTTTATTTTTTTATTTTTTATTAAGCCATTATTTATACAATTTTCTTTCCCGCATTTATAATTAATACATATTACTTTTTGAATTTCAAAAATTTTATTGATATTTTCATCCTTTTTCGCAAAAGTCACATTCTTATCTTTTAATACATTCATTTTTATTGATATTTTTCTATCGTTTGAATATATTATTTGTGATAGGTTTGGATTATAATCTTCTACGAATTTTTTTTGTTTTATAGTTTCAGGTGAATTTATTGTTGGTTTTGATTTCTCTTTTTTTAGACGCAGATATTCCAAATTTTCTTTGATTTTTTGGTTTATTTGATTGTTATTATTTTTTGGCTTTAAATTATTTTTTATATTCTTACTTATGAATATATTATTCGTTTTAAATTTTTTTTTATTATATAAATTTTTCGATTTTTGCAGTACAATTATATTATGAGGTTTTTTATTTGAATCTACTTCTTTTTCTTTTTTTGCTTCGTTTTGGAATAGTCTTGATTGACTTTTTGAATTCATTATTAATTTTTTTTTTAATGGGATTATTCTTAATTTATTGTTATTATCAATAAAATTGATATTTATTGTTTGTTGTTTTATTTCTTTATCTTTTTGTTTTTTTAATAATTCTTTTCTATACAAGGATGAATTTCGTTTCATTTTTCTTCTAAATATTTCTTCTTTTTTCTTTTTTAATTCGTCATAATTTCTAAATAATTCACTACTTTCAGTTTTGATAGGAGTATTATTACTTTGAGTATAATTAGTCAATCCGTTAAAAGAATTAGTAGCGAATATTTTTTTTCCGCCGAAATTGAGCACTCTTATTTCATCTCCTAATTTATTATTAATATTAACAGTTCCACTTAAATCAGGACTTTTTGATATTCTATTATTTATAGTTATGGGTATCTTATAATAAGTAGGTGTTATTATCCTATTCATTAAAATATTATTATCATTAATAGTTCTTTCTGGACTTATTATGTTTATATTTTGATTAATTTTTCTACTATTTATTGGCTTTATTGATTCTATATTGAAATTATTTAAACCATTAAGTCGACTTTGGGTTATATTTGGGGATTGATATATTCTTAATTTTTCTTTAAATGGGCCTGTCTCGTTTTGATTTATTGTTTTTATATTTATTTTTTTTCCACTGGAATTACTTGTTCTATGGGCTAATATTTTTTGGAGAAATATTGATGAATCTTGAAGAACGGGAAATCCATGTATTCTATTATTGGTTAAAAAATAATTATGTTTTTTGCTCAATATGTTAAATTCATGAAGGTCAAAATTTGACATTTTTTTTCTAAAAAATTATTTATCATTTTTAATTCATTTTTAAATTTTTGAATTATTAAATTTTTAATTATTTTTTTTCTTAAATTTATAAAATAAATTCTTACCTTGGGGATTGGGGATTGGGGATTGGGGATTGGGGATTGGGGA
>NZ_CALCYR010000198.1 GCF_937906425.1 uncultured Methanobrevibacter sp.
ATTAGCTGAAAGCGAAAAAAAATTAAAAAATTTTAATTTAAAAAAATAAAAAGGAGAAGAATACAAACTTCTATTTTAAAACAAGTTTAGAACTTCTTGTAATAGAACTAAAAGTTATGTCTCCTTCGAATTTGCTTGTGACTGAATAAGTTCCCTTCTTGGATAAACTTACCTTAACTGTAGCAATTCCCTTTGTATTTGTTGTGCCTATGTAAGTCTTTCCATTAACTGTAAAGCTAATTTTCTTGCCTTTTAAAACAATTCCTCTTGCGTCCTTGAAGGTCGCTGTCAATGTTTTTGTCTTGGCGCTTGCCTTATAGCTTTTTGTTGGAACTGTCAGACTTGGCTTTTGAGGGTTTACGGTAATCTTTGCAACCTCAAATGATGCATTATAATCATCGTCTCCAAGGAATACGACAGCAAATGTGTATCCTCCTGTTGCCTTGAGATTTACCTGAACCTTGGCTGCACCTGTCTCATCAGTGATATAGTTGTAGATATGTCCATTGAATCCAACGGATATTTTCTTGCCTGCCAATGCATTTCCATTAATGTCAGTCAATCTGAAATTGAAGTATTCTCCATTTCTTTCTGCTGTGTTTGTAATTGCAGTTGTAGTCATGTTTGCCAATATGATTTTAGTGGCCTGACGGTAGCTTGCGTTTGTAACTGAGCTTAAAACCCTTATCTTCCTTGCATCAATTATGCCCTTTTCCATATTGATGATTGCAATGTCATAGACTCCCTTGTCAAGGTCAATCTCAATTGAAGCCTTTCCATTGTTGTCTGTTGTTTTATTGATGATTTGGCCATCCAAAACAAAGGTGATTGTCTTGTTTGCCAATGTCTTGTTGCCGTTTAGGAATTGGACAGTGTAGCTTGCATTTGAATTGTTGTAGCATGTGAAGTCCTCTGCAATAAGGATTATATTGTTTACAATTTCAAATGCCTCGCTTTCGCTTATGCCGTAGTTTTCAATTTCCAATTCCACCTTGTAGTTTCCTTCCTCAAGATCGCTTAAGTCAAGTTTTCCTTCACCATTTTTAAGCTCAACAATATATGGCCTGTTGTTGATTGAAATGGAAACTGTTTGATTAAGGTCTTTTGAAAGCTTAATTGATATTTCTGCACTGTCAAGATCAATTTCAACGTCGATTTCAGCATTTACAAGTTCAATGACCCTTATTGTATTTAAGCTTTCGGATTTTCTGTATTCCTCATCCCCATTGAATTTTGCAGAAATCTCATAGTCTCCAATTGCCTTGTTAACGGTTTGATAAACTTTTCCATCAGCATCAGTTGTTTTAAAGTATATTACTCCATCAAGGTTAATGATTATCTGTTTATTGGCCAATGGATTATTCTCTTCATCAAGCAATGTGATTTCAAAGCTTTTGCCGCTGTATTCCCCAATGTATTGGTCATTTGCAATGATTTTTGTTTCCTTTGTATTCATCACAAAGTCAATTTCCCTGTTTTGGGATATGTATTCGCTATTTTCAGCAAGGGAGAGAATTATCAGGTAATCTGAATTTTCAAGCTCATTTATTGTAATTGAAGCTTTTCCATTATATGCATCAACGCTATAGTTTCTAGTTTCATTGCTGTTTTTATCGATTAAGACAATGTTTATGCCATTATCAATTGCTTTTGAGAGGTTTATTACAATCAGGGCAGAATCTGCACTTTTGGAAATGTCTGCATCAATTTCCACCTTGTCCTTGACCTTGATTAGATTGCTTGCATCTGCGCTGTAGAATTCATTGTCTCCAGCAAATGATGCAGTGATTTCATATTCCCCTCCTTCAAGATTTATTTGGATTGTGGCCTTGCCCTCATCATCACTTGTTCCAATGATTTCTTCATCATTCAGATTGAATACAATTGTTTTGCCTGCTATCGGATTTTCATCCTCGTCCAATAGGAATATGCTGTATGAATCATTGCTTATGTCACTTGTTTCAAAATAATCGGCAATAATTGTCAAGTAATGAAGGTCTATTTCAATTGAGCCTTCGGCAAGATTTGCAATATAGTCATCATTTGCAAGTTCTGCAGTGACTGTGTAATTGCCCTTTGCCAAATTCTCAAATTCTATTTTTCCCTCTCCATCCTTTATGCTTGCAGGATAGGTCTCTCCATTGAAATTAATATTTGCTGTGTCGTTGATTGTCTTGTTCAACCTGATTTCAATTTCTATGCTGTCCACATTCTGAATGATTTCAATTTCGATTTTTACCTTGTCCTTTACCTTAACTGTTTTCTCCATTTCAAATGGAAGGTATTCATCATTTCCATTGAAGCTGATTGTGATTGGGTAAGTTCCTCCGCCGAGGCTGATTGGAATGGCTGCCTTACCATTTTCATCGGTTTTTACGGTTAGGAAATTGCTTTCAATGACGAAACTGATTTTTTCATCAGCTATTGGCTCTCCTGAAAGACTTACCAATGTGATTTCATATAATTCTCCACTGTAGTCATCGGTTACAAAGTCTTCAGCTAAAATTTTAGTTGTAATGAGGCTTATGCTGAAATTATCTCTCTTTTCAGTGCTGTTATAGATTTCACTGTTGTTGAGTCTTGCATTTACAGTGTAGTTGCCCTTGTCAAGTTCCTCAAGGATTATGCTTCCTTCACCGTCAATCAATTCAATGATATATTCGTCATCATTCACACTTAAAACTACAGTTGCATTGATCTTTTCTGAAGAGCTTATGCTGATTGTAGCATTGTTTGAGCCCCTTTCTATTTCCATATCAATTTCTACATCCATCCTTGAGATTATAACTGATATTGAATTTGATGAGTCAAGGTAGTTTTCTCCGCTGAAGCTTGCATTGACAAAGTTTTCCAGATGTTGGAAATTGTATTCAAGTTCTGCTACTCCATCAATAAGTTCAATGGTGATTTCCTCATCTGCCAAGTTAAATGTAACATTTCCGCTTTTTACGATGTTTCCATATTCGTCAATGACACTTGCAATCAGTTTGACAGGGTTATAATCATTATATATGGCTTCAATAGATGTCTCGGTATTAATTCCTGAAAGGATTGTGAATGCCTTGATGCAAGCTACTGATGAGTCATATGTGTGGCTGTCATAGGACCATGAATAGTCATAGAGATCATTCCAGTTAACTCCGTCATAGCTGATGAATGAAATGTTTTCTCCATAGGTCAGCTTGTTGAGTGAAATCTTTTCTGAAATTGGAACTCCTGCTTTGCTTCCTGGATTGATCTTAAAGATTATCTCAAATATGTCTCCAGCTGCAAGGGGGATGAAGCTGTCAAGGTTTATTGTGTAATATCCTCCAATGCTTGAACCGGACTGATTGAGTCTTGATTCTCCATTGACATTGATTGAAAGGTCCCAGTCAGTCAACTTTTCAAAGTAGGTTGAAACTGCAGCCAATATTTCAGTCTCTGTTGAAACAAACTTGTTTTTGTACCAGACTGTTGAATAGGAGTTGTAGAAATAATCTGTTTTCCCTGCAATGTCATATTGGTAGTTCTTGTCAAGTTTTATTGTATCGTTGAGGATTATTGTATATGATGCTTCACTGTCTCCAACAGGTGCAAAGACTGTATCATAATAGGATACGTAGAAGTATCCGTCCTCTCCCCAATCATCATTCCAGCTGTTTTTAACAATCCATGCGCCGTTTGCTGAAGGTGTGCGGAGGAAATTGCT
Organism: uncultured Methanobrevibacter sp.; assembly: GCF_937906425.1. GTDB lineage: Archaea > Methanobacteriota > Methanobacteria > Methanobacteriales > Methanobacteriaceae > Methanobrevibacter. Next base: position 3,692 of record NZ_CALCYR010000198.1, read on the forward strand.
TTTTGAATAGTTGTCATCCCAACCTACGATGGTTACGGCATGGTTTCCATAGCTGTTGCCATTGTAATAATAACTGTTTCCCTTTAAATATGAACTGTCAAAGTAAAGGCTGGTTCCTACAGCACCATATCTCATCAATGCTTCCTTGATTGCATCATTGTCAGTATAGCTTTCTCTTCCAAGGAAAATGATGTTTTGAACATGTATGCTTCCGTTAAGAACTGGTGAAAGCATTCCCTTGTCGTCTGTTGGATCTTCTGTCTCGTTTATAGGTCCGAGCCATGATGCGAAATAGCCGACAGGCATGGCATCATATCCTCCCTCATTGGTTTCAATCTCCCATCCGTAATCTGAATATAATGCCATTAGGTTTTTGATATTGTCCTCTGAGAAGTCATAATATTCTCCACTGGCCTTTAATATACAGGATTCGATTGTAGCCATTGCAGTGAATGCCCAACAGTTTCCGCTGGTTTCCTGATCCTTTACGCTTGTGACCTGGCCCAATTCCCTAAGGTCATACCTGCTTGGCAATTCATCGATTTCAATTTCCTTATACTGGTACATGGTATAGTTTCCATTGCCTATGTTCAGGTCAATATGGTCTACCTCATAGTTGTCTTTGAAGAGGCTTGCCTCATTTGACTCAAAGCTGTTTCCTGTAATCTTGTCGCTTAAGCTAAGTCCTCTTTTAAGGGTGTTTAAAAGTGAGTAAACCGCACCTGCAGTCATTGATGCATTGTTGTACTTGAATTGACTGTTTGTTATTGTCAATGAGGTGGAATTGTCAATGAATAGTGCACCTCCGTTACGTGCGCTGTTGTTTTCAAATTCAGATTCTGTTAAGGTGAATGTTCCATACATATGGAAGATTGCTCCTCCATTGAACTTGGCCCTGTTGCCCTTTCCCTTAATGTTTGTTAGGCTCACTTGTGAGTTTAGGCTGCATAATCCTGCGCCGAAGCTTGCACTGCAGTTTGTGAAATTGAGATTGCTTGCTGTAAGGGGTGACTCAAGAAGGTATAATCCTCCGCCGGCATCATTTATTGAAATGTCTCCAATGAATTCGGTATTTGTTATTGTAGTTCTTGAGTTATATTCCAATGCTACAGCTCCTCCATAGTTTCTTGCTGTGTTGTTTATGAAATGGGAATTGTTAATTGAGATTATTCCGCTGTCCATATAGACAGCTCCTCCATATTCTGCAGTGTTGTTTATGAAAGTACAGTTTGTAAGGTATAGCTTATATGTATTGTATGAACTGTATGGGGTGTAGATTGCACCTCCAAAATTATTGTTATAGCTGTCTGCAGTGTAACCGGTACCCTCTCTGAAGATTGTATTAGTAGCATTCAGGGTACCTGTATTGTATATGTTTATTCCGATTAGGCTTACGTTTGTGAAACTGAGAGTTGTTGATACGGTGAATCCATATCCATTGTATTTTATGATTGTATCGAGTGCATCATTGCCAAAAATGTTTACATTGTATTGGTTTACACGTCTGTCAAGCTTGTATTCTCCACTTGCAAGGTGTATGTTTGAGTTGGATTTGATTCTGCTTGCAGTAAGGTACTTGTATGGATTGGATTGGCTTCCATCCCCTGTATCTGATTCAAGGGAGGCATCAAAGTAATAGTCTGTATTTGCACCAAGTGTATTGTCATCATTTGATGCGATTATATCCATGTTGCTTGTAGTTTTTATTTCATTAGCTTCATCCTCTATGGTGATATTGTCTGGAGCTATTGCATTATTGTCGGGATCCATAGAAAATGCATTATTGTCTGGGTCCATAGCAAGTGCATTATTGTCTGGGTCCATAGCAAATGCTGATGGAATTGCAATCATTGCCAATATGAGAAATGAAATTAATAAAATAATTTTGCTTTCCTTTTTCATTTTCTTCTCCTTTTGAGTAATAATTATTATTTTAAAATATTGAATTCATTCATTAATTCATTCATTCATTTATTTATTTTTTTTCAATTGAGTCTTGTTTTTCAATTAAAAAAATTAAATTATTTTTCCTAGATTTTTTATTTTTTAATACTTAGATTTTTAGTTATAATCTAGATTTTAGTTTTTTATACTAGATTTTAGTTTTTTATACTAGATTTTTTAGTTTTTCAAACTATATTTTTAGTTTTTAATCTAGATTTTAGTTTTTTATACTAGATTTTTTAGTTTTTCAAACTAGATTTTTTAAAAAAATTTTCTTAAATATAATAAT
>NZ_CALCYR010000199.1 GCF_937906425.1 uncultured Methanobrevibacter sp.
CAAATAAATTTAATAAAAAATTATAATTTTTAAAATTAAAAAACCTTGATTTTTAAAAATATTATTTAATCCCGCCTAAGAATGCTTGTGCTCTTCGAGTATTAGGTTTCTTAATACTCTTAATATTATTTGTTTCATTGTTGACACTATTTTCACTTACCTTAAAGGCATGACAAACTGTTTTCAGATTAAAGTGAGATTCACTGTAAATAATAGCTGCTCCCAATGCCTTATAATTTAACTTAATATTAGTGTTTTTAACCTTCTTTTCCAATTTAAACTTCTTATAAAGCAAAAGATCCATATTTTCCACAGGAAGAATATGTTTTCCTTCATCCTTTCTAAGGAAATTAACAACATTTACCCGAATATTTTCAAAAACCTTCCTTTGCTTACGGTCAAGCTCATTCATAATATATGGAAATGGGGAACCGTATCTCTTACGTCTGTCACTTGAAGTGCAAAGATAATATTTGGATAAATCCCAAAGGATTAATGTGGGGGCTATTTCAGCAAAGACATGCTTTTTAACATGTTCTCTCCTGCCCAAATCCCTTTTAAGCTTCATATCCAAATGACCATACTTATCCATCAATCCTAATTCTTCAAGGTTTTCTTGGATTTTGCTTTCCCTATACTCATCCAAATCATCTTCATCTATATAATCAGGATTTTCCAAATTAACGGAGCGAATAATCTCATCATAAAGCTCTAAATTAGACAAATCTTTAATCTTTTCTGCATAGAAATCCTCTTCATGCCTTTCAACAATCTCTTCAGCATGCTTGACATATGCAAGGGCAAGATTTATCCGTGTGTAATTGTCATTGATTATTGGAGGATTTGTAGTGTAAAATTCCAATCTTTCAATACGTGCCCTACTGCCATATCTTTTCCTGATTTCATCCTCATAGGAATCTGCATATTCACTGTCCAATTGAACTCTTTTGGTAATGGTTCTATTGTTTTCACGCACTCTTATAATTGGAGTTACAGTCTTTACCACAGTTTTTCGTTTTTCATTTAAAATATTTAGAACTTTTTTTAATGATTCCCTGCCCCAATCTGAGAGGGAAAACTTGATTTCCATATAATTGCCGGATAAAGGCAAATAGGGAATTATTTCAAGACGATAGATTCCTGAATGATTAATTTTAAAATCAAAATCGCTAGAGCCACATTTGCATTTCTTATCATTATCCAAAAATGAACTGATACGATATGTTTTGGAGCAATCCTTGCATTTTACCTTTGCATATTCCTCCAAATTACCTAATGCAATACGATGGGCAGTAATTGCATATTTTACCCTATCTATAATAATCTTTTTTTCTGAAGCAATATCCTTTAAACGGGAATTGTAAATGCCTTCACTTGCAATCTGTTCCTTTTCTGGACTGTCATTTCCCCTACGCCTGCTGTTTTTGGAGGCGACATTTAAAGACCTGTAGGGGGTGGAATAACCTTTTTTATCCATATCTATCTTAAAGGATAAAAGTTCTTCAAGATTATTATTTAAAAGCTCATAAACCTTTAAAAAGGAATCCAAATCATTTAAATCTTTTTTGAGATTATTTAAATCTATTTTTTGAGCATCTATCTCTTTAAGAAATTTCTCTGCTTTAGTAATCAATGCACTCATAATACTCACCGTGAGGACTTAATTAAAATCAAATAAACAATCTGATGAATTGTTTGCCTAAAAATAAAAAAGCAAGAAAAACAATCTGATGAATTCTTTGCCATTTAATTAAAAGGATTTGATTTTATTAATTTACTTGTTTTAAACAATAAGCGCCGAATTATTGCAAAAACAAATAAATGGAGTAATTAAATTTGAATTAATTAATAAATTGAGTAGTTTAAAAAGAAAATTACATAAGTAATTCGCCAATTTCACAATCGTCAGGAGTTAAGATAGCTGCACTTTCAGTAGCCATAATCATTCCTTCAGATTTTTCACCCATCAATTTAGCAGGTTTTAAGTTGGTTACAACAGGTAATTTTTTACCGATCAAGTCTTCAGGAGCATATCTTTTACCTAAACCAGCTACAACCTGAATTGTCTTATCTCCAATGTCAATTTGAGTCTTTAATAATTTATTTGATTTTTCAATTTTTTCACATTCTACAACTTGTCCAATCTTAATTTCGACTTTAGCAAAGTCATCAATACTAATTAAATCCATTTTTTCACCATCATCTTCTTTAGTTTTTTCTTTTTTAGACTTATTCTTTTCGCCTTCATCTTTTTTAGACTTATTCTTTTCGCCCTCATCTTTTTTAGAATCAGATTCATGCTCCTCAAGGTTTTTATATAATTTTTCCTTTTGAGCTTCAATCACTTCAGGATCTATCTTTTTAAATAAAGGTTTAGCCTTATTTATTTGATGACCTGAGTCTAAAAATTCACTTGCATCATCCCATCCATTATCATGGGATATATTCATAATGTCACAGATTGCATCCGCCTTGTTTGGAATATAAGGCTTTAATAAAATTGCAAGTGCGTGAGATAATTGATTAGATAAATATAAACAGTTAGCTGCCTTTTGAGGATTCTCTTTAACCGCTTTCCAAGGTTCCATATCGTTAAAGTATTTGTTACCTGCCTTTGCGACTCTAACAATTTCAACAAGGCCTTCCCTGAATTTCATGGTGGAGATAAGTTCTCCAACAGTTCCGGCCAATCCCTTGATTTCCTCTTCAAAGGCCAAGTCCTCTTCACTAGGGTCTGCATATTCCGGAATCATTGAATCAAAGAACTTCTTTGTGAATGTGAATGTCCTATGGAGGAAATTACCGATTACATCAGCCAATTCATCATTGATTCTTCTGCCGAAATCATCCCAGGAAAAGTCTGTGTCCTTGTTTAAAGGAGCATTAACGGTTAGGTAATACCTTAAAAGATCAGATTCAAAGTCCTTTACAAAGTCAGATACCCAAATAACCCAGTTTTTACTGGTGGACATCTTTCTGCCTTCCAAGGATAGGAATTCTCCGGCAAAAATGTCATCAGGCAATTTACAGTCACGACCCATAAGCATAGCTGGCCAAAAGAGTGAGTGGTGGTAAATGATGTCTTTTCCAATGAAATGAACAACATGACCATCCCAATAGTCTTCCCATGGAATTCCAGTTCTTCTAGACCATGCAGCTGCAGAGGAAATATAACCGATAAAAGCTTCTCCCCATACATAGATAACCTTTCCTTCAGCACCATCCAAAGGTACAGGAATACCCCATTTCATGTCACGGGTCATAATCCAATCCTGAAGACCTTCCTTTAACCAATTTTCTGCATAGTTTCTAACATTTGCAGGCAAGTATTCATTTGTAGAAATGTATTCCTCCAATTGGCTTTGGAAATGACTTAACTTAAAGAAATATTGGGTACTGTCACGAATGACAGGGGTGTGACCGCAGGTAAGACATTTCGGTTCTTCCAGTTCAACAGGATCCAAAGCCCTTCCACAGGATTCACAATGGTCCCCTCTTGCATCAGCACCGCAAACAGGACATATTCCTTCAACATACCTATCAGGCAAGAACTTTTCACAATCCTCACAATACAATTGCTGGATTGCCTCTTCATAGATAAGTCCCTTATTGTATAGGTATAGGAAAAAGTCCTGTGATATCTTGTAGTGAAGCTCATCACTGGTTCTTGCAAAATTGTCCAATGTAATATCACAGCTTTTAATGTCCTCTTCAATCATATCATGGTATCTTTTAGCAATTTCAATAGGTTTCTTACCTTCTGCATCAGCCCTAACTGCTATTGGAGTACCATGCTCATCAGTGGCACATACCATAAGGACCTCATTTCCAGCCATACGATTATATCTTGCATAAATGTCTGCAGGAATATATGTTGAACGTAAGTGACCTAAATGACAAGGCCCATTTGCATAAGGAAGTGCACATGAAATAAAAATTTTAGTCAATTAAAATCCTCCAATATATATTTAATCAATGTAATTCTCTTTAATTATTCAAATAAGCATAAACACACTATTAAAAGCCAAACAAATAAAAATTATAAAAAATAAATTAGACTTTCATAAAATATAGTAACATTATATAATATATGTTAAATAATATAAAAACTTAATGATTCTAAAAAAAAGCTAACAAAAATAAAAATAAAACATTGCAAAAATAAGTATTATAAAAAAATAAGAGACTAAAATTAAATAAACTTAAAAACAATACTTGAAAAATAAGAAAATATTTACAAAAACAAAAATAAAACTTTGCAAATTAGGCAAAAATAATATAAATTTTGAAAAAATGAACAAAAATAAAAATAAAAGATTGCAAAAACATGAAAAAATTAAAAAAAACACCAAAAAAGAATAAAAAAAAGAATAAAAAATAAAAAAAACACCAAAAAAGAATAAAAAAAGAATAAAAAATAAAAAAATACCAAAAAAGAATAAAAAAAAGAATAAAAAAAGAATAAAAAAAGAATAAAAAATGAAAATAGTATAAAATAAGAAGAAAAATTAATAATTAAACTTCTTACTTACTTCTTCTACAGCCAATACCAATGGATCAGTTACCATGGAAACTGGAGGGGCATAAGCAAACTCCATATTACTTAATTCAAAGCAAGTCAATTCCTGGGTAATGGCCAATGTCATGGTATCAATTCTTTCAGCCACCCTTTCCTCTGCAATGATTTGACAACCGATAATTGTACCGTCAGCATCACAAATAACCTTAACATTCATTGGTTTAGCGTTTGGATAGTATCTGGCTCTTGTAAGTGCTTCAACTTTTTCAACAACAGCCTTAATACTGTTTTGTTGAGCAAAGCTTCTTGTAAGACCTACAGCACCAAATTCCAATTTACCTACCTTGGAAACCATTGAATTTAATACAGGATTGAATCTGGAACGTTTTCCACAAATGGTTTGAGCAACGGTTTTAGCCTGACGAACTGCAGTTGTACCTAACTGACTTACTGTATTTGATCTGAGAATTGCACTGTAGGACTCTACACAGTCACCTACAGCAAATACATCAGGTACGGAAGTAGCCATTCTGTCATTTACCAAAATAGCCCATCTGCCAATGTCACAACCAGCCATACGGGCAAGGCCAAGTTCTGCCCTTACACCTGTGGCCAAAATAACCATATCTGCATCAGCTTCAGAACCGTCTTCAAATACAGCGGTTTTTACATTGCCTTCCTCACCCTTAAGCTCAGTGATCGGTTGGCCTAAAACAACATCAATTCCTTCACTGATGAGATAATCTGTAATGATTCTAGCCATGTCAGGGTCAAGGGATCTTGGTACGATTTGAGGCAACATTTCACATAGGGTAACCTTCAATCCCATTTGCTTGAATGCATATGCAATTTCAATACCAATCAATCCAGCACCTGTTACAAGTGCGCTTTCACAGTTTTCAGCCCAATCCTTAACTTGTTTACCGTCATCAAGAGTTCTTATCTTAAATACTCCATTTAAGTCGACCCCCTTCATTGGAGGTACAAATGGACTTCCGCCAGTTGCCAAAACAAGTTTATCATAATCCAAGACAGTTTCAACACCATCTTTAACATAAGTAATGTTTTTTGCTTTAGAATCAACAGCAGTTACTTCTGTTTCAAGCAATACCTCAATATTCTTAGCATTATAATCGTCAACACTTCTCATTACGATATCATCAAATGAATGGATCTTATCTGACAATACGTATGGAATAGCACAAGGAGAATAAGAAACCTTATTATCCCTTGTCAATACTGTAATTTCTATTTCTTCATCTAATTTACGAATATTTGAAGCTGTGGATATTCCTCCAGCTCCACCACCTACAATTACTACTTTCATTTACTCAAATCCTGAAATAATCCAAATAATTAGTTAAATATAGTTAAAAAACTATTAAATAATTTATTTTTATAAATTATTCTAGTTAATAGTCCTTAATATTATTTATTATGACTTATTATATAATCTTTTTCCAGTTAAATAATTTGAATTAATCAAAGGAAAAACATTTGATAAAAACAAAGTAAAAAATTAAAAAAAAATTCTTAAAATTAATAAAAATAGGAAAACATTCATAAAAAAGAGTAAGG
>NZ_CALCYR010000200.1 GCF_937906425.1 uncultured Methanobrevibacter sp.
TAAGTTACTTATTAGGTTTAATAATCGAAATTAGTATTTTATTAAGTTACTTATTAGGTTTAATAATCGAAATTAGTATTTTATTAAGTTACTTATTAGGTTTAATAATCGAAATTAGTATTTTATTAAGTTACTTATTTAGAGTTTAATAATTGGAAATTAGTATTTTATTAAGTTACTTATTTAGAGTTTAATTTTAGTGGTTGAATTAAATTAAAAGAATCAAGGTAGTGTTATTATTATTGGACCATTTCGCATATATCAGATTTTATTAATCATTGTAATGGTTTTTGCATTATTTTTCATGTATACAAGAGTGAGAAGCAAAAAGTCAACTCCAGCAACCTTTGCATTATGGGTAATTGTATGGCTGGTTGTTTTGTTCTTTGCATTTGAGCCTAGAGTAAGTGATCCTCTTGCAGGATTCTTTGGCTTTAGCAGAGGTCTGGATTTGCTTATTGTTGCAGGTCTTGGAGTATCTTTCTATGCTCTTTTCAGGTTATACATTAAAATCGACAAGATGAATCAGGATATGACTAATTTAGTAAGGCATATAGCTATTGAAAATGAAATAGAACTTGATGATGAGGATAATGAATAATTATTATTGATTATTTCATTATTTTTATTATTCTTATTATTTTTTTAAGTATTGTTTATAAGTTTTTGTTTAAAAAGAATTATTTCAATAATATTTTTTAGATTTATTGATTTTTGTTTTTGATAAATCTAAAAAATACTATTTTTTTAATTCTAGTCTTAATATAAGTTTTTTATTTTTTATTAGGTTAGATTATGTTATTATATTTTAGAGGTTGTACAGCACGTGAAAAGCTTAATTCAATATCAGATGCTACAGAAGAGATATTAAGGACTGCAGGTATTGAATATGAAGTTTTGCAAGATGAAAAGTGTTGTGGTTCCGTTTTACTTAGAACTGGTTTTAGGGAAGATGCAGTTAATCAGATGAAAAAGACTGCAATGGATTTAAATGGAAAATCCATTCTTACATCCTGTGCAGGTTGTTACAAGACTTTAAAAGAGGATTATAAGAAGTTCTTAGGCATTGATTTGGAAGTAATTCATATCTCTCAGCTATTGAATCAATTGATTGTGGATGGAAAATTGGATTTGCAATCAGGGGATGATTTAAAGGGCTTGACAGTTACATACCACGATCCATGTCATTTAGGCAGACATGCAGGAGAGTTTGATGCTCCGCGCAATGTAATTAAATCTGTTTCAAATCTTGCTGAAATGGAAAACATTAGGGAAAAGTCCAGATGTTGCGGTTCAGGCGGTGGAGTAAAGTCAGCCTATGGTGATTTGTCCAATTCAATTGCTAAATTAAGAATTAAGGAGGCTGAAGAGACCGGTGCAGACCTATTGGTCAGTGCATGTCCATTTTGTAAGTTGAATTTATCCTCCAACAGTGAAAGCTTGGAAGTTTTAGACTTGTCTGAATTTCTTTTAATGTGTTTGAATAATAAAAAAGATTCTCAAAACTTTACTTTTAAGGGAAAAGATTCTCATAATCTCACTTTTAAGGAAAAAGATTCTCATAATCTCACTTTTAAGGGAAAAGATTCTCATAATCTCACTTCAGATGAAAAGATAAGGGAGGCCAATCATGAATGAAAAGGAAATAGAATCAATGAGAAAGGTCTTTAATGATTTAAGAGTAAAAATTGAAGCTCTTTCAAGGTCTCCGGAAATTGAAGTCCTTAAGGAAAGGGTTATAAAAATCAGGCAGGAAGCCATTGAAAGGAATGATGAACTCCTTGAAACCGTTAAGGAAAGCTTTAGGGATAATGAAATTGACTGTTTTTATGCAAATGATGAAACTGAAGCATTGGATATTTTGGGCCAACTTATAGAAAATGAAATAAGGTCCAATGATAAAATTGATGAAAATAATGTTTATATAGCCAAATCCAAGTCAAATACCCTACGTGAAATTGGGGCAAGTGACTTTTTAAAGCAAAAGAATTATCATGTCATAGAAACAGATTTGGGAGATCGTATCCTTCAGCTTAAAAAGGGTGACAATAGTCCGGTTCATCCTACAGGTCCCGCTTCCCATCTAAAGGTTGAGGACATTGCAGAGATTATCAATGAATCAATGGATCTTGATTTGCCAGCCAATCCAAGACCAATCATGGAAGCTGTAAGGGAGGATGTATTGGATTTGCTTGAAAATTCACATATTGGAATCAGCGGTTCAAATGCAATTGCTGCAAATGAAGGTTCGATTCTAATGATTCATAATGAGGGAAACATAAGCATTGTCCAATCCAAAAAATTACATATAATCGTTGCAGGAATAGACAAGTTGGTTCCCTATATTGAGGATGCGGTTTCAATAGCTAAATTGGAGGCTGCATTTGCAACAGGAAAGCCTGTAACCTCCTATATGAATATTGTATCCGGCCCTTCTAAAACTGCAGACATTGAAAAGAAGATGCTTAAAAATATGTATGGTGCAGAGAAGGTAGCTGTAATTCTTCTTGATAACGGTAGAAAGGAGGCAATCAAGGAGTGTTTATGGTGCATTGGTTGTGGAAATTGCATTGTAAGCTGTCCAGTCTATAATATTCTGGGAAATGAATTTGGTTATTCCAGTTATCTTGGCGGTCGCGGAGTTGCTTTAAGTAAATTTTTAAGGAATAATGAGGTAAGCGTAGATTCCGGATTGTATATGTGTACATTATGTGGAATGTGTACTGAAAACTGTCCTGTAGCCACTCCAACCTATGAGATAATTGAAAAATTGAGAAATGAAACCAATCAGAACGGACTTTCAAGAAAACAGCATGAAAATATTAGGGAAAACATTAAAAATAATGATTCTCCTTATTAGTTTTTTTTAACTTTATTCAAATAATATAATTATTTAACTTATAAGAATAAATAATTTATTTATTTTGGAAATTAATTATTTTCATTGATTATTATTATAATTATTATTATCAAAATTATTAAACTGATTTTGTTGTTGATTATAATTATTATGTTCAATTTCTTCCATACTAGGTAATTCATCCTCCTGAGTGTTAAAATTATTCATATTATTATTAATAACATTACTCATTTGACTAACAGGTGGAGGAGGATTATCATTATTCATCGGTGGTACATTCATATTCATATTCATTTGATTAAAAGGTGGATTATTCATTCCACTATTATAATTCATATTATATCTTTGATTCATTTCTTGGTTATATTCATCCATTGATTGATGGCATATTATTATATTCATAGTAACTTTGGGTAAATCACTGTTTTTCACAAACTTTTCGAAATCTAAGGTGAATTCAAGAGTATATTTGCATTCTAAGATAAATGTGTTTATTGTTGGTATAAAATAGTTGAGATCTACAACGTTAGTATAAGGTATATTCGCTGATTGAGTATTAAAATTTTTATTTTCAATATTTTTTAAACTTAAAGTAAAAGGAAAGCTTTTATTTTCTCCTGATTTAGCACAAGTTTTTACTGTTTTAGTTAATATTTCGTTTTTTATTGTTCTTTTATTTTCTACGAAATTACTTTTAAATACTACTTCTCTAGTTAAAACAGCTTTGCATTCGGCAGAGTTCATTTTTCCTTTAGTATTATCAATATTTATATCAAATTTAACATCTTCACCAAATTTGAAATTATCAGTGCCATTTACTGATGTTATTTTCATCGCAGTTTTTCCTCCATCGAATAATCCCCATTTATGAACGAGACTTTCAGCAGTAAATGATACTTGTTTATTCATTTCTATTTTTTGTCTTCTTTTTATTATGAGATAAGTCGAGGTAGATGTATTAGTATAAGGAGAAATAATATTCGCTACTAGAGCATATCTTATATGGGCTTGTCCTTCTGTTCCCGGAAATTCAAAGGAAGGATTAATACCATCAGGGATTTTAAATCTAAAGCCAAAAGTATATGTACCAGGGTTAAGTGTTATTATATCTGAATTAATATTTAATTGAGATTTAATATTTAAATTTATTGAGACTATTACTTCTGGCTTCTTTTCTTCGAGTCTCATACGAGTATCTTCGAAATATGACGTCCACATTTGGGAAGAATTAAGGATTAAATTTATATCGTTTAATATTAGTTGTACATTTGTAATAATTAATTCAACTTGACCTTCGACATAATCACCAATGAAATAGGAAGGTAATCTTGGAATTATTCTTATTATTTGCATTCCTAAAATTTGAGGCTGCTGAGTTTGAATTTGAGGATTGAGAACTCTATTAACTGTATTAACTGTACTACTAACTGCTTTACCAACAATATTTCCTACTAAATTCAACATTTTTTATTTTTTAATGAAATAAATGGATAAAATAATAATTTTTATTATTTTAAAATAATTATTTTTATTTAATAATAATTATATTTTATATTTTTTATTTTATAATATTAAAATAAAATAAATTATTTTTGTGATTGGGGATTGGGGATTGGGGATTGGGGATTGGGG
>NZ_CALCYR010000201.1 GCF_937906425.1 uncultured Methanobrevibacter sp.
CACGACGCTCTTCTGATCTGAAAAAAATAAATAAAAATAAATTAAATGAAAAAATAGTTAAAAAATAGTTAAAAAATAGTGAAAAAAAAACAATTCATTGATATTTTCTTAAAACTTCAACAATTTTATCCAAGGTTTCTTGATTTAAGCATTCCAAACTTAGATTCTTGATTTCAAGAGCAACACCTTTTTCCTTTAAACGATTGTAATTAGGACATTTGGTAATCATTCCATGACTGTCCAAAACAAATTCCTGTCTTAAATTATAGGATAATGACTTGTCATCTGACTTTACAATTACGTTTATTCCTCTTTTGTCCTTATGGAATACTTCAAAATCTGTTTTTTCCTCAATTGAATCCTTTAGATAATTGCAGGCTCCAACAGTGGTTTTAAATGTATTTTCTGCAAAATCAAGCTCTTTTGAAATACCGCAAGCTGTGAGTCTTGAAGCCTTAAATGTCTTAAATAAAAGCCGGGACTTTTCAAACAATGAATCATCATCAGTTGTTATGAAACCGCCATCACCTACATTAACGATTTTTGGAGAACCTGTTGAAGAGATTATGATGTCTGAATATTTGCCATTTGCCAATCTTTTCTCATTATCCCCAATAGCTCCTGATGCATCTTCAACAAGAAGCAAATTGTTCTTATGTGCAAATTCAGAGATTTCCCTAATATTCTGTTCTGCAGTATAAGCGGCAAAACTGGTTAAAAAGAGAGCGGACTTTTCATTTTCATTATCCAAATCAATTAAATCATCAATAGCTTCTTTTAAATAATCAATGTCAATTAGACCCCTATTGGTTTTAACGGAAATCAATTCCTTATTTAAAAATTTGGCAATCTGCTTAAATCCATTCCAAGCCCCTTGATCCGGAATTAGAATAACTCCATCAATTGAATTCATGACAGCCATAATGGCTGAATTTCCACTGTTGACCAATTTTGCATGTGAATGATTGCTCAAATCCAATAACTTATCCTCTGCCAATTGATGAAAATCATTATTATCATCGCTTTTAGCCAAATCGGACATTGCCAATTGAGTTTCATATGATGGCCTTTTAAATTTAAGATTCATGTTTTTACCTAAAAAGTTATTTGCACAAAAAATGATTTTTTAAAAAAAAACCAATGAAATTAATTATTTTAATAAATTATATTTCTAAAAATAAAGAAAAATTAAAAGTTTATTGTAATGAAGGAGGTTTCTTAAAGAAGGAATCCAAAGTTGTTTGTTGAGAATGCAACAATTCATTCAATAAGTCACTTTGCTTGACATATTTACTTATCGGAATCTTTAATTTGGTAGCGCAATAAGCTACAGCGTCCTTCAAGGTTTCAAATTCCTTATAGTTTCCATTCATTGCATATTTAATATTTTCACGAACATTGAAAACTCCTAAAGGAACATAACCTGAATATGCCTCCCTAAGAATAATGATTCCGGACTGTCTTTTAATCTCTGCCAACTTATCCAATACAGCCATCTTAGCTGTGTAATAGCAACCTCCAACACAGGAGTATTCCTTCTTGCCTGCATTAGTCTCATAATCTGAAAAGATCATTTCCTCTTTTCCTAAAATCTTTATAAATGCTTCAAACCATTCATATTGCCATTCCGTCGGAGTCAAAATAATTGCATAATAGTTCTTTAGGCTTGAGAACTCATAAACCCTATATGTATCCAAAATAGGATAATGCCTTACCTCCTTTAGAAGATTATCTGCAATTGTACTGTCACAGGCTGTAATTGACCATCTTGTTGGAACTAATTTCCTGTTTTGCTTAAGGCCAAACGCTCCAACAGAAAATGCCTTTTGCATGGCTGAAAATGGAACATCCTTATTGTGAAGGTTCATTACAGCTTCCTGAGCCTTTAAATCAGTGTCATAAAAACTTTTTTCCAATTGCCTATCCCATTTAACAGCATCAATGTCAAACCTTTCAATTACAGCGCTTGGTCCATGAGGCATGCTTTCCTCATTAAACATTGCACCTCTTGGACGGGACCCGAAGGTTGCCTCGCTGTCTACAGATTTTGATGCAAGGGAAATGTCCTGAAGCTTTTCAACAAAGGGATTTTCCAAATCCTTGATGTCGATTAATTGCTTTCCACGAACAAGATTCATCCTGTAAGCTATAATGTCCTCTTGGGTTTTATTCTCACCAATCCAAGACTCTGGAGAGTCCATTATTGCAGTGTCTCCAGTTTGTCCCACCATCATAGGCCCTGCATAGACCTTAGGATAGCTCCAACGACCTATAAAAACTGAAGGAGGTGAACTGCCATCCAAATCCTTGCCTACATTAACTGATTTCATTTGTATCTTTTCAGTTAATTTAGCCAAATAAGCATTTTTAGTAGATTTGGATGTTCTCATAATAAAACCTTAGAAAATTAGTAAAAAAAGAAAATAATTAATAAACAATAATGAAAAAGAAATAAAAAATAAAATAATGAATTAAAAAAAAATTAAAAGT
>NZ_CALCYR010000202.1 GCF_937906425.1 uncultured Methanobrevibacter sp.
ATGAAAAAAAGAACTAAAAAAAATAGATAAAAGAAAAAAATAATAAATAAAATTAGTTAAAATGAAAAAAAGAATTATAATAATTATAATTCTATAAGGTCAACTGTATAATTAGCCTCTTCATCAACTTCAATTAAAACTGCCTTACCAAATTCAAGAGCTCCAGGGTTTGCAATTGTAGTCTTTCCAACCTTGTCAATTGAAGCGGCTTCATGAACATGTCCACAAATGTTTATATTTGGTTGGAATTCATGAATAGGCTTTTTAACTCCTTGACTACCTACATGAGCACCTGATTCAATAGTGTCAGCTGTTGTATCATATGGAGGGGCGTGAGTGAGCAAAATGGTTACACGAGGAATTGAATCATTTCCAATATAATCATATTCAGCTAAAAGCTCATAAACACGTTCATAGATTTTATCATCATCTATTTCACCTGGTGTGTCAAATGGAGTAGGATTTGATCCGCCATATCCCATAATAACCACATTTTCATAAGCGATCAATTGATTGTGTAAACAGAATGCAGGTCTTTCATCAGGACCGCTTTCCTTGATTGCATTACAGATTCCCGCAGGATCACAGTTACCTGGAATAGCAAATACATCAACATCCAAGTCTACAATTTCATCAATGAATGGTTTTACAAAACTTAAAGGTTCAAATTCTGTAATACCAAAATCTGTAATATCTCCTGCAATTAAAACTGATTGAATATCCTCATTTTTTATGTAATTAAGTAATTTTTCACTTTTTTTACCGTGTATGTCACTAATTGCTAAAATTTTCATTCTAAAACAACCTAATAATTTTTAAAAATTTATAAAAATAATCATTTAATCATTTTTAAATTAACTAATTAAGTATAAGATTTTTATTATAATAAATTTAACTATTTGATTTGAAATAATATTACTAAACTTGTGGGACTTATTAAAAAAACTTAAAATCCGTTTAAGATGAGAAAAGTAATTAAATTAAATAAAAATAGAAAAAAAGTAAAAAAAGTAAAAACTAAAAACTAAAATGAAAAATAATAAAAATAGAAAAATAAGTAAAAATAAGTAAAAAAAAGTAAAAAAAAAGTAAAAAATAGGATAATAGAATAAAAATCTATTCTGAGAAGAATGGAGCCATTTCTTTTAAAGCATCTTGAATCTTAGGCTTTTCACCATACAAAGCTATAGTCAAATCACTGTCAAACTCCATAATCAAACCATAGTATTCAGCGATTTCCTGAACTCTGTCTTCAGCAATTGGATTTCTTAAGGTAATCTTTGCATAAGAAAATCCTGGAGGAGCATTTAATATAAATCTGGATTGGGTGTCTGAAATTTCATAAACCTCTTCTCCCCTATTGGCCCTATTTAACTTGTCTAGCCATTCATCATGATAATCTGAATCATAATCCTTTGCAAGAGATAATAAAATTCCTTGAATTCCATTTAAAGACATGTCAGCTCTTGCCATTTCATTAATCATGTCTGGATGAGAAGGATCCTTTTTATAAAAACCAATCTGAGACTTTACAAGACCTAAATCTTTATTTATTTGACTAGGAATTTCAATACCCTTTTTATGCAAATCAGTTGAAAGGTTGGCAATGACCAACCAGGATTGTTCTATTGGCAGGGTATTCATAAATGTCCTTCCAATATTTTTAAAGTAGTGACATTAACTTTAGCGTCAGCTTCTCTTAATTCTCTTTTGATTTCATTAAGATTATTATATCTGTCTAAGAATAAAACGTGATGACTACCGGTTCCGGTAATGTCTAAAATAGCTATTTCATCAGTATCTTTAATTTCATCTCTACCTTCAATAGCAGCTTTAAATTGTACATAAGGACCATATTCTTCTGGAAGATCTTTAAATCTAAAAATTCCACCTAAAATTGCAATAAACATAATACATACTCCCATTTTATTACGAATGAATAAACAGCACACCTAAATTAAAGCAAACCGTTTAATGTAATTATAAACTAAATGTTAATGGTTGAAATCTTTTCCAACCATTCATATTATCATTATATTTAATGATAATTATATTTTTAATTATTTTGATTAATAAAATTTGTTATTGATTAGTACAATTATTTCATATCAAACTAATTTTTTTAATGAATTAATACAAATTACAAAATAAATTTTTAATGAATCAATGCACATTGATTGAATAGAACAATGAGTTTTTTTAAAATCGGATCAAAATAAATTTTCTCTCCAATCAAAGTTTTTTAAAAATGAACAATAAATAAAATAATTCAAGTTTTATTTACAATCAATAAACTATAAGTTACTTTTATTTTTATACTATAAAAATATTTGTACATATAAGAATTAAATGTTTCAACATCTAAAATCCAATTTTAGGATTAAAATTGGTAAAAATAGTCATTTATATTGAGTTTTAAAAAAATAAAAAAAAGAAAAGAAAAAGTAGTTAAACTACTTATTCTGCAATTTTATCAAGAACTGGAGCTGCGTCAATTAATTGAGCACCTAAAGTTAATTCGTCTGCATCTAAGCCCATAGCTAATCCGTATAATTGAGCTAAGTGGAATACAGGGAATGCGAAGTCAGTTCCGTATTTTTCATTTACTTCAGTTTGACCTACGTCAAATTGTAAGTGACAGAAAGGACATACTTCTACAATAGCGTCAACACCAGCTGCTTTCATAGCATCAAGTTTTTCTTTAGTGAAGCTTAAGGTTACGTCAATGTCTCTTGCTCTTAAACCTCCACCAGCACCACAACACATCATCTTGTTTTCGTAAGGTACAGATTTTGCACCGGTGATTTCAACTAATTCATCTAAGATGGATGGGTTTTCAGCAGATTCTTCAATACCTACTTCAGCGGTAGGTTTTAAGAAGTGACAACCGTAGTGTACAGCTACATTAATTCCTAAATCTTTGGTGAATAATTCGCTTATTTTGTCAAGACCTACGTCGTTGTATAAAATTTCAGCGAAGTGTCTTACTTTGGTTTCACCTTTGAATTGTTTGTCAGTAGTTTCAGCTAAAATTGCGTTAATTTCATCTTTTTTAGCTGGGTTTTCTTTTAATAAATGGTCACATTCACGTAATGAACCGAAACATCCGTTACATTCGGTCATTATATCAGTGCCCATTTCTTCCGCAATAGCGAGGTTACGTGCTGCAATTGCAGCCCAAGTGGTTTGATCGAAAGATCCAAATACACCAGGAGCAGGACAACAGGAAGCACCTTCCATATCTTTTAATTCAATGTCTAATTTATCGAATAACATTCTAGTTGCTTTTTCGATACCAGGATAACGGTTGTTCATAATACAACCTAAGAAATATGCAATCTCCATAATATTAACTCCTTAACAATATTTATTCTAAGCTACCGGTTTCCATATTGTAACCGATTAATTTATCAAAGTCACATGCTACACAGATTTTTTGAACTTCTTCTAATGCTTCAGGATAAGCATGTACTGTTGGAGGTAATTCAGAAAGTCCAATAGCAGTTCTTAATTCTTTTGTCTTATCGTTGATTGGTACACCGTGACCAGTTTTAATTACGAAAGAACCAGTTGCTTTGTGTGCATCAGCCATGTAACCAGCTTTAGCAGCTTCGTTACGTGCCATTTTAATAATATCTACAATTTTTACGCTTCTAGGACATCTTTCTTGGCAAGTGTAACAGGTAGTACACATCCATAAAGCAGGGTCGGATACTACTTCTTCTCTAAGTCCTAATAAACATTTTCTTACAACTTGTCTTACTCTGTAAGGAGTTCTTCTACCGGAAGGACATCCTCCACCACAAGTACCACATTGGAAACAGTGGTCTACAGTTTCAATTCCAGCGTCAATGAATTTTTGAGTAAATTCTTTGTCAATATCATCCATTGAATATACATCATTTTCTTTTAATAAAGTCATATTATCGCTCTCTTCATTTTCTTCTGAAGATTCTTCTTCGTCAGACTCTTCTTCCACTTCAGAGTCATCTAAAGATTCTTCAACTTCTTCTTGTATTTCTTCATCACTTTCTAAAGAAACTTCCTCTTCAGGAACTTCTTCAACAGCTTCTTCAGGAGTCTCTTCAACAGAAACTTCCTCTTCAGTTTCTTCTATAGCCTCTTCCCCAGACTCCTCGATTTCAGCTTCCGGAGTTTCTTCAGCTTCTTCAGCTTCAGCAACTTCATCAACGTCTTCTTCGTCCTCTTCAGGTTCAGCTTCTTCAGGAGTTTCTGCATGAATAGGAACAATTACTTCCTCTTCTACAGGAACTTCTACTTTTGAAGTTTCATCAGAATTAGTTTCAGAATCAGATTTAATTTCTTTTTCCTCTTCTGAAGATGTCTGTATAGAATCAGCAGCTTCCTCAGTAGGAACTGTTTCTTTAGTTAAACTTTTATCTATATCCTCATCAGCAGTTTTGATGAGATTTTTAAGACGATCTAAAACAGACATTGAAAAACACACCTAGGACAATCATAGGATAATCCTCTCGCCCTTAATATAAATTATAGTTGTATAGTATATAAAGGTTTTGAAAAAAATTGATGGTGTAACCTAAAAGGTTACACATTTTAATGAAATTTAGTTAAGCCTAAATTAATACTTGATGGAAAAAGCTCCATTTTAATCGAATGATTATTCAATTATTTTTTAGGTACACCTAAAAATTTTTATTAATCATTAATAAAATTTTAACAAATTCAATCGTAGAATTGTTTTTTGGAAAAAATATTTAATTTAAATCCATTTTTAAAATTTGAAAAAAATCAATTTTAAAAAAAAGAGTAGAATTTTATGAAAAATTTGTTAAAAATTTGTAAAAATTTTGATTAATTTTTATTATTATATTATTATATAGGTTAATTAGTATTTTATTTAAATTATTTTTGAATATTTTATTGAAATTTATTGCTTAAAAAAATAAGAAGAGAAAAAATTCTTTTAAAAATTAGTTAATAAAAATAGAAAAATAGTTAAAATAATTTAATAACTTAAAAAACAGCAAAATTCATTAATAGCTAAAAAAATAGAATAATTTACCTAAAAATAATAAAAAATAGCTAAAATTAATTAAAAATAGAAAAAATTATCTAAAAATAATAAAAAAATTCTAAAAAGTAGTTAAAGAGAAAAAAAAGAAAATTAAAAAAGATTATAAAAATGCATTTTCAGCATTCCTAGAAATCTTTTCCAAGGAAGCAGTTAATGCCAATAATTCATCATCATCAATGCCTTTCAACATTTCATTTGCCCACTGTTCAAAAAGATCAAACAATTGTTTACAAATCTCTTTTCCTTTTTCAGTCAAGTAAATCAATTTCTTAGTATTGTTTTCTTCATCAATTTCCTTAATGATCAAACCTTTATTCAACAAATGCTTAGTAGTCTTACTAATATTTGCTTCAGTTACATGAAATTGCCTAACAAGATCTATTTGATTTAACTGACCTTCTTTTTTATATATTGCTAACAATATATGTATTTCTCCAATAGTAACATTTAATGAATCAATATTGTTTTTAAAAAAGGATTCATAACTTTTTACTATAATCATTATCTGATTAAAATAATCAGGAAGATTTTCATTATTATTTACCATTAAATTACCCCTAAAATATAATTAATACTGCTAGCAAAAATTAATCTAAAATTAATGAAGCTTATTCAGCATATGTTTTTTAAAGTGAAAATTTTATAAATATCTCTATATACAAAAGGTTTATACTTCATTATATAAAAATGTAATGATAAAAATTAATTATATAAGCTTAAAAGAAAAATCAATATTGAAAAATAAGCAGAATATATTATTAAGTTTTTAAATTAAATTTTTTAGAAAAAATAGAACTATTAACTTAATAAAGTTAACATAATGGAATTTACTGCTTTTTTAGTTTATTCAATTTTAAATGATTGATTAAACAATCAAGTATAAAAAAACTCAAATAAAATTGAATAATACAAAAATAAGTATTAATATTAAAAATAAAAAAAGAATTAATGATTAAAAATTTTAAAAAAAAGTTTATAATTTTTTAAAAAAATGAATAATTTTTAATAAATCAGGAAAATGTTTATTAAAATGAATAATTTTTAAAAAACAATAAGATTATTTTGATTAAAACCAGTATTTTTATGAAAAAATAATGAAAAATACCTAAATAATATTTTAATAAAATAGTATTCTTTATGAATAAATAATGAAAAATACCTAAATAATATTAAAAATATATTTAATAATTAACAGAGTTTAATTAGAATAAAAATTAATACTAATAAAATACTTATTTAAAATAGTTTAAAATTAAACTAGAATAAAAATTATGCTAATAAAATACTAATTTAAATTTAAATTTACACAAACAATTTAAAAGTAATGCCAATGAAATACTAATTTAAATTTACACAAACAATTTAAAAGTAATGCTAATAAAATACTAATTTAAATTTAATTTACACAAACAATTTTAAAGGAAATAATGATAAAATGAAACAATTTGAAATTAAAAGTCATGATGGACCTGGAAGATATGGAAAATTAGGGGAAGAAGAAACTCCGCTTATCATAAACAGAAATGATTTTACAATTGCAGAAGATGAATCCTCAGCCTATGACATTGAAAGGGAAATAGCTGAATGGAGCGTTAATGAAACAATCAAACTTGCAAAGGAATCAGAAATTAAGGAAATTGCAACAATACAGGGAAGCAAATACATTGATTTACGTATCAAATGCCTTAAGGAACTTGAGGCCATGGGATATAATGGATTCATAATTGCAAATGCAGATGACCTTATTCTTCATCCAAGAGACCTTATTGACCTTATTGTCAATCTTAGAAAAAACATGAAATCATCAAGTTATCTTATTTTCCCATTTGCAGAAGCCCAATTCATACCTCTTCTTGCATACATGGGAGTGGATGGATTCTTTGATGAGATTGGCGAATATTACAGTTATATTGATGTTTTAATGAGTCCGACTAAAAACTATGACCTAAAGACCTATAAGATCTATGAAATGACAAGGGAAGAGATAGAAAAATACAATAAGAACACTATTGACTTTGTATTAAGGGAAGTTAGGGAACACATGAAAAATGGAAGTTTGAGAAATCTTGTAGAAGAGAGATCTGCAACAAGTCCTCAATACGCTTCTGCATTAAGAATACTTGACAAGGAATATTCAGATTATCTTTTAGAGTATAGTCAGTTATATTAATTGTATAAATTTTTAGAGCATGATTTAAATGAATTCTAATTCTTTAAAGTATAACTGCTCTAAATAATCATTTTTTCATTATTTAAACTTTAAATTTTTATTGATTTTTAAAATAAACACAATTTTATTATTTTAAAAAAAGAGATTAAATTAAAATAA